>JAPLGV010000112.1 GCA_026389975.1 Chloroflexota bacterium | reverse complement strand
GAACAGCACATCAAGCGCGAGCGCGCCATCTCCAATATTTGTTCAAACCAGGGGTTGCTGGCGCTGGCTGCCGCCGTGTACCTGTCGCTGCTTGGGCAGACCGGCCTGCGCCAGGTGGCCGAACTGTGCTACCACAAGGCTCATTACGCGGCTGAAAAGATCAGCCAGGTTAAGGGCTATTCCATCTGCTTTGACGCGCCTTTCTTCCACGAGTTCTCGGTCTGTTGCCCGAAGCCGGTGGCTGAAATCAACAACCACCTGCTCGAACACGGCTTCCTGGGCGGCTACGACCTGGGCCAGGATTACCCTTCGCTTAAAGACCACATGCTGCTTGCCGTCACCGAGATGAATACCAAAGATGAAATTGATGTCCTGGTGGACATGCTGGCGGAGGTGAACCATGACTGACTCTTCGACTACGCTCAGAGCAGAGCCTACGATTTACGAACTGTCCTCCCCTGGGCGCACCGGTGTCACCTTCCCGGACCCGGACGTGCCGCGCGTTAAACTGCCGAAAAACCTGCTCCGCAAGGATTTACCGTTGCCCGAACTGGCCGAAGTGGATGTCGTCCGCCATTACGTCAACCTGTCGAAATACAACTATAGCGTGGATGGTGGCTTCTATCCGCTGGGTTCCTGCACGATGAAGTACAACCCGAAGATCAACGAGGATACTGCCCGCCTGCCCGGTTTCGCTTTCACACATCCGCTCCAGCCAATTGAGACGGTCCAAGGCAACCTGGCTTTGATGTACACCTTGCAGGAATGGTTGAAGGAAATCTCCGGCTTTACCGCGCTGACCCTCCAGCCGGCCGCCGGCGCGCACGGCGAGTTGACCGGTGTGCTGATCATGTGCGCCTATCACAAGGATCGCGGCGATACCAAACGTGTCAAGATGCTCATTCCCGATTCGGCCCACGGGACGAATCCGGCTTCTTCGGCCATGGGCAGTCTGGAAGTGGTGCAGGTTCCGTCCGACGCGCGCGGCAACGTGGATCTGGCTGCCCTGAAAGCCGCCTGCGACGATACCACCGTCGGCCTGATGCTGACCAACCCGAACACGCTTGGCCTTTTCGACGAACACCTCGAACAAGTGATCAAGATTGTCCACGACTGTGGCGGGCTGGTCTACGGTGATGGCGCCAACCTGAACGCCTTGCTGGGTATTTTGCGTCCCGGCGACGTGGGCATTGACCTGATGCACTACAACCTGCACAAGACCTTCTCCACCCCCCATGGTGGCGGCGGACCGGGCTCGGGTCCGGTAGGCGTTACAGAAAGATTGGCAGACTTTCTCCCAGGCCCTCTGGTGGGAATTGTCGAAGAAAGCGCAGACGATGAACCGCCGCTGTTCGGTTTTGTCACGCCGAAGAAAACGATTGGCCGCGTCAAGGCTTTCCACGGTCACTTTGGGACATTGCCATGCACGGGCCGGACGGCTTGCGTCAGATCGCCGAGTACGCCGTGCTGAATGCCAACTACATCAAGGCCCGCCTGAAAGGCGTTTACACTGTCCCGTTCGACCGTATTTGCATGCACGAATTCGTAGCCGAAGGCCAATGGGCCGATGCCCCCGGTATCCGTGCCCTGGATGTGGCCAAGCGGCTGATGGACTACGACTTCCATCCGCCGACCAACTACTTCCCGCTCATCGTCCACGAAGCGCTGATGATCGAGCCGACCGAGACCGAGAACAAGGGTACACTGGATGCTTTCGCCGATGCCCTGATCAAGATCGCCGCCGAAGCGAAAACGACCCCGGACCTGCTCCACGAAGCCCCGCACAAGACGCCCTTTGGCCGCATGGACGAGGTCAAAGCGGCCCGCGATTTGGTCTTATGCTGCTGGCTCCCAGAAGATTACAAGACGTAGGTCATGCATTCCGCGTGGCGTTGCATGGAACTGTCACTGCAAGTGTGATTACGTTTGGCTCCCGGAGGATTACAAGAAGTAGGTCACGCATTCTGCGTGACGTTGCAAGGAATTGTCACGCTGCAAGCGTGACCTACGGTTGGCTCCCGGAAGATTACGAAAAGAAAGGTTAACCCTTGCAGGGGCGGCCGGATGGTCGCTCCTGCACTTTCTTATGCCCACACTCCGCATTGCCACCCCCGCTGACCTGCCGGCCATCGTGGCCATCTCTAACCAGGCCATCGCCGCCCGGAACGCCACTGCGGATACCACTCCGTTCACCTTGGAGGTGCGCCTCGACTGGTTTACCGCCCATTCTGCGGACGAATACCCGATTTATGTCTGTGGAGCGGATGACGGGCAGGTGCTGGGCTGGTTGTCGCTGAGTCTTTACCGCGGGCGGTCTGCCCTGGCGAGGACGGCGGAAGTCTTATATTACGTGGATTATGCCTGTCATGGCAATGGCATCGGCTCGGCTTTGATGCAGGTTGCCATTACCGAGTGCCCGCGGCTGGGGAAGAAAGTGCTGGTGGCGATCCTGCTTAAATGGAATATTCCCAGCATTAAACTGCTGGAGAAGTTCGGCTTCGAGCGCTGGGGTTTTCTGCCGGAAGTGGCCGAGTTCTCCGGTGACCTGTGCGGGCATTTGTATTACGGCAGAAAAAGCTAGGTTCTTTATTGCTGTATAATGGCCTGACCCATGCACGAACTCGCCGTCACCGAAAGCCTCCTCGAAATTGCCGTTCGCCATGCCCAGGCACAGAACGCCAGCCGCATCACGGACCTGCATCTTGTCCTCGGGCAGTGGTCGTCCATCGTGGACGATTCGGTCCAGTTCTTCTGGGACATCATCAGCGATGGTACGATTGCCAAAGGCGCCACCCTGCACTTCCGGCGCGTGCCAGTACTGCTGACCTGTCAGGATTGTGGGAAAGAGTACCAACCCGCCAGCGAAGAGTTCGCCTGTCCGAATTGCGGCGGGACGCACGCGAGGGTCAAGACCGGCGAGGAGTTTCACCTGGAAGCGATTGATGTGGAAGAATAATGTGTCGCTGCCTGGAGCGATCTTGATAAAGTATTACTGCCCTAGCATAAATTACTGAATTGAAGCGGCAAAAAAGTACGGAAAAAACGATGATTTTGGTTCAAATATTTACGTAGTAGTCCCGGTTCCAGAACGGGACGCAGTACCCTTTAGTGTGATGGAGAACCAAACATGCCGAAACGCATCCCCGTGGTTGAAAAAATACTATCTGCCAATGACCGCCTGGCACTCAAAAACCAGTCCCGGTTTGATGCCGCCAAAGTCTTTGCCATCAACGTGATGGCCTCACCGGGGGCTGGGAAAACCTCCCTGATCGAGCATACGATCAAGGGTCTGGAAGGCCGCCTGCGCATCGGCATGATCAACGGCGACATCGCCACCTCCTTCGACGCCGACCGCGCCAAGGCTGCCGGGGCGACTGCCATCCAGATCAACACCGGCGGTAACTGTCACCTGGATGCCGTCATGGTGCAATTGGCCCTCTCCCAACTCGATCTGGGCGCCCTTGACCTGGTCATCATCGAAAACGTCGGCAACCTGGTCTGCCCGGCAGACTTCAAACTCGGCACGCACAAGAGTGTGCTGGTGGCCTCCATCCCCGAAGGCGACGATAAACCCTACAAATATCCCGGCATGTATCGCGGCGTGAACGCGGTTGTCATCAACAAGATTGACCTGCTGCCTTACGTGCCCTTCCGCATGGATTTCTTCAAGAAGTATCGAAGTGCTCAACCCCGGCGTGACCCAGTTCGAACTCTCCTGCCGGACTGGGGAGGGTCTATCGGGCTGGCTGGCATGGCTGGAGGGGCAGGTGAAGGAATTTACAGGGTACTGCGTCCCGTACTGGAACCGGGACTACCACGTAAATATGTGAACCCAAATTGCTGTAATTGCTTGTGTTTTGATCGTTCATAGTTCGCGTATTTATGCAAGAAGCAGTAAGAAAATTCAAAGAAAGTAAAATCGAACGGGTCTCTCATAAGCACAGACTGACCGGCGGTCTCAATCCATTCGGAGATCGCCGGTCAGTTTTTCGTTTGAGCCTGCGGTCATTGTATTCCTGGAGGCTGCTGGTTCTAATGATGTTCGTGCTTTTCCGCTTCCTCCGCCTCCGCCTTGGTCTTGTGGATCGTCCCATCCGGATGGTTCGGAGGCGAATAGACCGTGTACAGTTTCAACTGCTTGTTCTTGGATGTGTTGATGACGTTATGATAGATCCCTGCCGGGACAATGACTGCATCGCTGCCGTGGACAACGTGCTCTTCCTTGCCTCCGAGGACGAATTTTGCTTCGCCTTGCTCGATGCGGAAAAACTGGTCAACGGCTTGGTGTACCTCGTTGCCGATTTCTTCACCCGGTTGCAGGCACATTACGACAAGTTGGGCGTGTTTGCCCGTGAACAACACCTCACGGAAATAATTGTTCTTCAGGGTCAAATCTTCGATATTTCCAACGAAACCGGTCATCGCTTTTACCTCCTTGGTGGATCAGGGAAAATGGCATCTTCCTATGCCGTATAAAAATAATTGTAGCACAAAGACCGAGAATTGAATCATCAACTTGTTGAATATGATAAACTTGGCCTCTGCAACCATCCCCTTTAGGAGAAACTCTCAAACATGTGCGGCATCTTCGGCATTGTCACCAAAGACGAACAACCCCTTGGCTCCATCCTGATCGACGCGGCCCGGCGGCTGACTTACCGCGGCTACGACTCGGTTGGCGCAGCGACCATTTCGGGGAGCAAAATTGACTTACGCAAAGATGTTGGCCGTGTGGAGGATGTGGCCGTCAAGTATAACTTTGCCGAGATGACCGGCCAGCGCGGCATGACCCAACTGCGGTGGGCCACTTTTGGCGAACCCTCGCAGGTCAACTCCCAGCCTCATCTGGATTCGGACGGAGACCTGGTTGGGGCGCATAACGGCAACGTGGTCAACAACGTCGAACTGCGCCAGCAGTTCATGGCCGAGGGCCTCACCGTTCGCTCGCAGAACGATGGCGAGTCCTGCGTCCACGCCGTGGAGCGCTACATCAACAAAGGCTATGACTTCATTGACGCCATCCGCCTGGCCTACGGCGACCTGCAAGGGGACTACGCCTTTGTCATCGGGCGCGTCAATGATAACAAACTCTACGCCATCAAAAAAGGTTCCGGCTTGGTCGTCGGCATCGGGGACGGCTTCACCTGTCTCTCCTCGGACCTGCCTTCGATCCTCCCCTTGACCCGCGAAATCGTGCGCATCCAGGATGGGGAAATCATCTCCCTGTGGGCGGACCGGGTCGAACTGCGCTCGGTGAAAGACGGCAGCGTTATCGCGCGGGACCCGGAAACAGTTACCGAGACGATGGACGCCGTCCAGAAGGGCGGATATCCGCACTTCATGCTGAAAGAAATCCACGAGCAGCCGCAGGTGGCGCGCGAACTCCTGCATCTTTTAGACGGCAGTCCCGATGTCGAGACCATGCTCGAGAAGATGCGGACGGCGCGTCAGTTGTATTTCGTCGGCTGCGGGACGAGTTACCACGCCTGCCTGGCGGGTGCGGTCTACTTTGCCCGGATTGCAGGACGGGCCGCCATCCCGGTACTGGCCCCGCAGTTCGTCCCGCAGTATGCCCCGGCGGTCAACTACGAGGATGTGGGCCTGTTCGTGAGTCAGAGCGGCGAGACCAAGGATGTGCTCAACGCCTTGCAGATGGCCGAATCGAAGGGGATGACTTCATTTGGTTTGGCAAATGTAATCGGCTCCACGCTGACCAAGGCCACCGCCTGCACCCTGCCGCTGTGCTGCGGATACGAGATTTCCGTCCCGGCCACCAAGACCTTCACCAACCAGGTGGTCACCTTCCTGTACCTGGCCTATCGCCTGGCCGGGCGCGATACCGCTGAACTGGCCGTCATCCCCGACCTGATGGACAAGACGCTGGAGATGGTGGCCCCGCAGGTGGCGGCGATTGCCCCGGCGGTCAACGCCTGGAACGACCTGTACTGCTTGGGCTACGGCGCGACTTACCCAATGGCGCTGGAGGGGGCGCTGAAACTCAAGGAGATCACCTACGCCCACTGCGAAGGGATGCTCTCGACCGAGTTCAAGCACGGCCCGCTCTCTGCTGTGACCGAGGGATATCCCATCCTGTTTGCCGCCGGTCCGCAGGATGTGCCGCTCATCGTCAGCGGCATCAACGAAGTGACCTGCCGCGGGGCGCGCGCCATCGCCATTGGCGACGAAGACGCTCGTCTGCGGGCGAACGCCAGCGACCTGATCGTCCTGCCCAAGTCCACCCCGGAGATTGCCTCCCTGTTGGCGGTGCTGCCCCTGCAATTGCTCTCATACCACATGAGCGTGATGC
>JAPLGV010000465.1 GCA_026389975.1 Chloroflexota bacterium | reverse complement strand
CGCTCTGGCTGTCTGCCGACCTACCGCATGCAGCGGACGCTCTGCCGCGCGCCGCTGATGCGTAACGTTAGCCTCACTTCCTCCCGCAGATTCCCGCCTGCGGGAGTTCTTTATTCCACCAGCCGCTGCTTCAGCCGCCTCTTCACCTCTGGCCATTCCCGGTCCAGAATACTGAAGTAGACCGAATCGCGAAATGTCCCATCCTGCAAAATATAATGATTGCGCAGCACTCCTTCACGCACCGCTCCCAGGCGCTCAATGGCACGGACGGAACGTTCATTGCGCATATCTGCTTTAAACTGGACACGGATGCATTTCATCACTTCAAAAGCATATTTCAGCATCAAGTACTTGCACTCAGTATTCACAGCCGTGCGCTGGAACTCCGGCGCGTACCACGTCCCACCGATTTCCAAAGAACGATGCGGCGGGCGCATTTCCAGATAACGCGTCGCTCCGGCCGCGCGCCCGGATGCCAGGTGGATGACGGCAAATGGCAGATCCGTCCCGGCCTGCTGGCGTCTCAACATGTCGCGCACCCAGGCCGTCATGCTCTCTTCGCTGGTCAGGTCGGCGTAAAGCATGTATTTCCAAATGCACTCGTCCCGCCCGGCAAGAGCCAGCGCCGGAATGTGCGCCTCGCTCAGCGGTTCCAGGCGAACAACCTCCCCTGTCAGGGTGACGGGCGTTTTCCACAATTCTTCGGCGTTCATTTCTCTTCCTGCGTCGGCAGGTACGGCATCTTTGGACCAGTGACACCCATAAACTCGGATAATGCCGCTCGCATAGCCGTCCGGTCATCCCAGGGGAACTCGGTCGTTCCAAAGCACATAGACTGTTCATGCCCTTTTCCAAAGGCCATGACAATATCACCGGGCTGCGCCAACCGGACCCCAAACCGGATCGCCTCGCCCCGGTCGGGGACGCGCCAGAAGGTTTTTTCCTCTATACCACCCTGCGCACGGGCACCCACGGCCATCTCCTCGAGAATCCCATCCAGCGACTCGCTGCGCGGGTCTTCAGCGGTCAGGATGCTGACATCTGCCAGTTCCGCCGCGACTTCGGCCATCATGCGGCGCTTTTCGCGGTCGCGCAGTCTCGCCGAGCCGAAGATGACAATGACTTGCTTGTCAGTCATTTTTCTGACTTGACAATCACTCGTTTTTCGGTCATCCTCCTAACAGTCTCTATGGCTACCCGCAGCGCATTGGGCGTATGGGCAAAATCCACGATGGCGGTGAAGGGCTGGCCAAGTTCAATCCGTTCCATGCGACCCGGGATGCCGGTCATTGCGGCGATGCCGTGTGCCGCGATTTCCGGGTCAATGCCCAGACCGCGGACGGCAGCCGTCAGCGCGGCCAGGCAGTTCGAGACGTTGTACTCCCCCACCAGCGGGCTGGTCACCGGGACGCGGAAGTCCGGGCCAACTGCGTCGAAGTGGATGCCCTGCGGGGAATATTTAACGGAGCCCGCCTGGATGTCTGCGGCCACGTCAAGGCCGTAGCAGACCTGAGGTCCGGGGGCGATGCGGGAAAGGGTTTCGTATGATGAATCGTCGCGGTTCAGCACAGACAGGCGGGGGTTGCCCTGTGGCTTGGACAATGTTTTTTCCAGAGATTGGAACAAGCGCGCTTTGGCAGCGCGATAGTTCTCGTAAGAGCCGTGCTGGTCAAGATGTTCATGGGTGATATTAGTGACAACCCCGACATCAAACTCGCAGGCGTCCACACGGTACTGCGCCCAGCCATGCGAGGTGGTTTCGAGCACTACGTGAGTGAGACCGGCAGCCACCATGCGGGCAAGATAGCGTTGCACATCGGGGGCGTCGGGCGTGGTGACGTGAAAGCCGGTGTCGAGGACTTCGTCGCCGATGACGGCATTGACGGTGGAAATCAGTCCTGCCTTGACGCCGGCAGCCAACAGTATCTGGTAAAGCAGGTTGCAGGTGGTGGTCTTGCCATCTGTACCGGTGACGCCGATAACGGTCAACTTGCGGCCCGGATTGCCGTAGAAAGCCCCTGCCAGCCAGGTAAGTGCCTGACGGGAATTTTCGACCTGCATGTAAGGCACGGACAGGCCACTCATGGCTTTATCGCCGACAACCGCCGCCGCGCCGCGTTGGACAGCATCCGGGATGAAATCGTGCCCGTCCGCCGAGCCGCCTTTCATGGCAACAAACAGGTCCCCCGGCTGGATGAGACGGTTATCCATCGCGAACCCTGTAATCCTGGTATCGCCAGGGTCGCCCGCCAGTACTTTCAGGGGAAATTGTCCGAAAATGGTGGTTAGAGTTACGGAATTGGTTGTATCGGTGTTCATCTTCATTCTCGCCTGTATTCCCTGGCACCGCTCGTAAAGGTTGGTGTGCAGTGGGTGCAAGTTTTTGTAATTAATGACAAAGAGGGTTCTGACGCATTATTTTACGCCAAAACCCTCCATTAGTCAGGGGAAATACTACTTCAACGACTTGCGCAGGTCTTCGAGTTGGCCTGACACCGAGCCGTCAAGGACTTTGTCGCCTACGCGGATGACCAGCCCACCCAGAATCTGCGGATCGACGCGGAACTCGACGTTCGTCTTTGCGCCCATCTTGTCCAGCACGTTATTCTTGACGGAGGCCTGTTCCTCTTTGCTCAACGGCAGAGCGGAGGTCACTTCGGCAGAGTCGCCAGTCATGTCAGCACCTTCCAGCACTACAAGCTTACCGGACTTAACCCCAGAGAAGAACTCGTCCAGCAGGGCATGCTGACGCTTGGCGTCCATCGCCTCACCAATGAGTTTCTGCGCGGCAGCGATAGAGAGAGCGGCCACCTGCCCGCGCAGGTCGGCCAACATGCGATTACGCTCTTCTTCAACGTCGGCTATGATCGCTTCACGTTCTTTTGCGATCTCTTTTTCGGCCCCGGTTTTCACGTCAACCATGGCGGCATCCGCCCGTTCGGTGGCCTCATTGACAATATGAGCGGCCCTGGCCTGTGCATCGGTAATAATTTTTGCGGCATCT
>JAPLGV010000056.1 GCA_026389975.1 Chloroflexota bacterium | reverse complement strand
GGACCGCTGGTCTTCGACCACGGCTACCACCTGTTCTCGCTGGGCTATTACTTGGGCGGTCCGGTGGAGAAGGTTTACGCCTGGATCGACCAGACCCCCGTGAAGGAAGCGGGCGGGATCGTCAAGATCGACGCCCCGGCCGCCATCATGTTTCAGTTCAAGGCGAGCCACTGCTATGGCCTGCTGGACATCGAACACACCCCCAAGATGCGCATCTACTCGGACTACTACGCCGACGACGACCGCATCGAGGTGATCGGTGAGAAAGGCATCCTCTTCATCAACCGCTACACCACGAAGACGGTTGACCTGCCCGCGCTGATGCTCTTCAAGGACGGCAAGACCACGTCGGTTCCGGTGGAAGGCGTGGAGTGGCACGACAGTTTTATCGCCACTACCCATGATTTCATCGAAAAACTCAAGACCGGCGGCCAACCGCGCCTGGACGGGCCGACCGGTAAGGCGGTGCTGCAGTTCACCTTGGCGGCCCTGCAGTCCGCGGCGATCGGGCGCGAGGTTCGGCCCGACGAAGTTGCCTGACAGAGAAGATCCATCGCGAGGCGGACCCTTTCTTTTATGGTTTCGCGGGTAAGTTGCCTGTTTATTGTCCTGCTTATATAATAGGTACACCCGAATTGTCTTGCACCTGAAAGAACAACTCATGTACTATCAGCTTATTCCCGTTCCCGTCTATCTCGTCCTGGTCGTCCTGTACATGATCGCCCGCAACCGCAACGATCTCAAAAAGACGTCCTTCATCCAGCCCACAGCCACCTTTCTGGCGCTGGTCATCGCCGCGCTGAGTTACTTCAGCCCGGCTGCGGATAAGGGGTACACCAGCTGGATCCTAGTGGGGCTGGGGCTATGTTTCCTGGCGGATATTTTCAACATTGACATGTCCAACGACAAGATCCTGTACGCCGCCATCGGGGTTTTCGTGGTCGCTTACCTTGAATATGCAGCCACATTCACCCGTTTCAACGGGTTCCATTGGCAGGACCTCATCGTGGGAGGAATCTTCATCATGATCTATATTTTCCTAATGAAGCTGTACTGGAAAGGACTGGGCAACTTTAAAATACCGATCCTGGTTTACGGGCTGGTGATGCCATTTATGGTGACCCGGGCCATTTCCACCTTGTTCGGCACCAGCTTTTCCATCGTGTCGGCGATCCTGGTGACCGTCGGTTGTTCGATGCTGTTCCTGGGAGATGTCGAATATGGTCTGCATCGCTTCCGCAAACCTTTGAAGTTCTTCTTCGGCCCCATCTGTTATGCCGGCGGCCAATTACTGATCGCTTTGAGTTGTTCCTATTTCCTGCTCTACTAAAAGGAGGCAACCATGACCGAAAAGATTTCTCGCAAAACCAAGATCGGGTTCGGCGCCGGGGAGTTCAGCAGCAGCATTTTCTTCACCCTCACCTCGTTCTGGTTGATGAATTTCCTGACCGACGAAGTTCGGTTGAGCGCCGCCTTGGCAGGTTCGGCGCTGCTGGTTGGCAAGATCTGGGATGCAGCCATTGACCCGTTCATCGGTTACTTCTCCGATCACACCCACTCGCGCTGGGGCCGCCGGAGGCCGTACATTTTGTTCTTCGCCATCCCGTTCGGGATCGCCTTCGTGCTGATGTTCCGCAATCCCGGGATCGCGGCACAGTCCGGCAAGTTCCTCTGGGCCATGCTCACCTACATATTCTTTTGTACGGTTTATTCATTCACCAATATCCCCTATAACTCCATCCTGCCGGAGATCAGCAAGGATTACAACGAGCGCACCAATATTTCCGGCTATACGCACTGCCGGTTACATTGGCATGTCGGCTATATTTGGGTTACTGGCGGCAATCTCGTTGCTGGTCACATTTTTCAGCGTGCGTGAACCCAGGCTGGTGGAGCAACCTACAGGGGAGAGCATCCCCAAGTCATTGAAAGATGTCTTCACCAACAAGCCCTACTTGCTGCTGCTCTCTGCGTGGTTCACCAACAGCACAGCTGTAGCGATTATGGAAGCCATGCTGATCTATTACTACAAATACATCTTCCAGGATGAAGGGTCAGTTACGATGGCGATGATCACTCTGCTGGTGGTCACGATTGCCACCATCCCGTTCTGGGTGTGGTTCGCCAGGAAGGTCAGCAAGAAGACTGCTTATGGGATCGGGATGACATTGACGTTGCTGGCGGTGGTCCTGTTCGCGTTCACCGCAGACCGGCTGGGCCAGGCAGGCGCGCTGGTTTACATGGTCCTGGCCGGGTTCGGCTTCTCATCACATTTCGTGCTGCCTTGGTCGATGGCTCCTGACACAATCGAATATGGCTATGCCCGTTCGGGTGTGCGCCGCGAGGGTGTTTACTATAGCGTCTGGACTTTTGTCATCGCCCTGGGAGGCGCACTCGCAGGGTTCCTGGTCGGACAGAGCCTGGGCCTGTTCGGTTACGTCCCGGACGCTGTCCAGTCGGCAGCCTCCATCCTGGGCATCCGGCTCCTGATCGGCCCCTTGCCAGCCGTACTGATCCTGCTTGGCAACCTGGCGTTGCTCTTCTACCCGCTAAACCAGAAGCGCTATGAGGAGCTGCAGGCCGCTATTCGGGAGAGAGATACTAAACAGGCCTGATGCCGGTTCGAAGAACAAATAAACACGACCTGTCCGCAATTGAGACAGGTCGTGTTCTGTTGTCTTTTGATCTCCTCATTCTCCCATGAGGATACGTTTGGCCACCTTCTGGGCGCCGACCATCACGTTCAGCACCCCGCCGGTGCTCTCGCTCTGGGCGCCGATGAACCAGAGATTCTCGATGGGCGTCTTGTGGGCCGGCGGCTTGTTGCCGATGACCGGCGGCACTCCGCCAAATGAGTGATGCTTCTGGGCTGTACGCAGACGATAGTCTTCTGGCGTTAGGATCAAGCGTGTCAGGGTATGCTGGCGCAGGCCGGGGATGTGGGCTTCGGCTTCCGCCACCAGTTTATCGGCTAATTCCTCCTTGCGGTCCCACCAGGTTCCCTCGGCCAGGGTGTCCGGGGCGACGGTGTAGATGGTCATGGCATAAGCGCTGGACCGCGCCCTCCAGGTCCTGAGTCTTGTAGTAATAGCACAGCGCGGCAGTCTGGTAAGGGGTTGGGTCGAAGTCGATGCCCAGTTGCACCATCAATACTGATTCCATCAGGCGGTTGGCTTCGATCTGGGTGACCAGCCCGGCGGGTATGTTTTTGCGCCCAACCAGGTCGAAGAACACCTCCTTCATCCCACCCGAGGCCAGCACACGCTCCGCAGGTTCGATTTTGCCGTCGGCCAGTTCCACGCCCGTGGCCCGGCCGTTCTCGATGATGATCCGCTTGACCGTCGTATTGGTCAGCACCTTCCCGCCGTTCGCCAGTATGACACCCATGACCGCCTCGACCAGCGTCTGGCATCCGCCAAGGATGTAGGTGTAGGCGGTTTGGGCACTTTTCGATCCAGGATAGGTGGGAATGCGCTTGTCGAAGGCGGTTTCGAGGTGGATGGACGGAACGCCCAGTGCGGGGAATTCGCTAGGGGCGGTGACGAAGTCTGCCACGATCCCCAGGAAAAAGGTTTTCAAGACGGGCGATTCGAAATAATGATCCATCAGCTGGCCGCCGTTCCAGTTCACCTTATCCTTGACCCCCTGAAATGCGACCCACATACGCAACTTGAGCCACACGGCGGCCACCCCGCGGGCGGTCTCCGCCTGGCGCGCCAGCGACATAAGTCCGATCATCCGGTCGTAGAAACGGTAGTAGCGGTCGAGGTGCTTGCTTTCCTGCGGGAAGAGTTTCTTGAGCCGTTCGCCTCGCCAGTAGGGACCTTCGTATTCCTTTGGTCTCCACAAGGTGAACTCGGGCATGGACAGGCCGCGGTCCTCGTGCACCGACGGGACCCGGTCACTGACACCCAGTTCCTCCAGGATCATGCGCCCCTTGTCGCCGGGGGCGAAACCCTCCAGCAGCAGCGGGCCAATCTCCCAGCCGAACCCGTCCTGGGTCACGGTGGCGGTCACCCCGCCCGGGTTGGGGAACTGCTCGAAAACGGTGACGGTATGTCCGGCTTTAGCCAGGGTTGCCCCAGCGGTCAGGCCGGACATACCCGAGCCGATTATGGCGATTTTCATGCTGTCCTGCTAACTTTCTGCGGCTTTCCGCTCCGCCAGTTCC
>JAPLGV010000026.1 GCA_026389975.1 Chloroflexota bacterium | reverse complement strand
GACGAGGCCGATAACGCCCAGCGGAATGAGTTCCCAACCTTGCACGACGACGAAGTACAGCCCCACCAGACCAGTGATGGCAAAGGAAACGATGGCAGTCGTCAGGACAGCCGGAGCCAATTCGGGATGCGCCTGGAGTGTTCCGCTACCGCCGCTGAAGGGGGTGCGCTGGGTACGGGAATCCAAACCGGTCTTGAAGTCATAGTATTCGTTGAAAACGTTGACGCTGATATGCGCCGCCACCGCACCGATGAGGACGAGAAGGAAATAAAACCAGTTGACATTTCCCTTCGTCCACCAAGCGGTGCCGAGCCCGACCAGCGCACAGGCCGGAGCCAGAATGACAAACGGCAGGCGCATCGGCCCCAAAATGTCTTTCAGGTTTTTCATTAGTTGTCTCCTATTTGAATTTGGGATCACTGAGTATAAGTACTTTCCGAAAAACAATGCAGTGGCGACTTCCCTGGCACCGCCCGCCAGGGCAGGTGTAGTCGCATTTTGGCCGAACGACTGAAGTCGTTACTACGTTTTCGCGCTCACTGAGCATAAAAACAATGCGAGCGGCAGGAAGTTGCGCGAGGAGGTAGTTGTTCACGGCTATTCTCGAAAATCGGACGCGGATTCACGCGGAGGAACGCGGATTTTAAAAATGATTTTATCCGCGTTAGTCCGCGCTCGTGCGTGTCCCAAAGACTTTACTCCAACTTCCCGATCTCCTTTTCTACTTCTTCCAGAATCTCGCCCGATTTGACCAGCGCCTTCATGGCGTTGTGATCAGGGTAGAGCGGGCGGTCCACTTCAAGATGGTTGACATGCTTGCGGATGACTTCACGCGCTTTCTGTGTGCCCTTGCCGGGCGTGAACTCGCGGAAGTCGAGCGCCTGGGCAGCCGCCATGAACTCGATGCCAAGCACCCCATAGGCGTTATCCAGGATTTGTCCATTCTTGAGGGCGGTGTTCATCCCCATCGAGACAAAATCTTCCTGGTCCGCCGCAGCGGGAATGGACTGGATGCTGGCAGGAGCTGAAAGGATACGCTGCTCCACGATGAGATGGTCGGCAGTGTACTGGCTGAGCATCAGGCCGGAGAAGAAGCCGGGGTTGTGGGCCAGAAAATCGGGCAGACCCTGCGAGAGGGCTGGATTGGTCAACCGGTTCAAGCGGCGCTCCGCCATCACGCAAACCATGGTGATGGCAATACCGGCCATGTCCATCGGCAGAGCCACCGGCGACCCCTGGAAGTTGGCGCCGGTCAGGGTCAGTTTCAGCTCCGGGATAAAGATGGGATTATCGCCCACGCCGTTCAGTTCGATCTCCACCTGCGAGCGGGCGTAGGCAATTGCATCGCGTGCCGCTCCGACTACCTGCGGGGTGGAACGCATCGAGTAGGCATCCTGCACCTTTGTTTTCATCTTGCCGGTAGTCAGGTCCGACCCGGCGACAACTTTCATCAGGTTTTTGGCGGAAGCAATCGCACCCTTGAAACCGCGCAGTTCGTGCAGCATGGTGTTGTAAGGCTTCATGTTCCCCAGAAGAGCCTCGATGGACATGGCAGCGGCAATCTCGGCCTGCTTGAGGAAGCGTTCCATATCGTAAATGTGGAGGGCTGACATGGCCGTCAGCAGGTTGGAGCCGTTGATGGCCGCCAACCCATCGCGGGCCTGGAGACCTGGGACCGGGATACCGGCCTGTTTCATCGCTTCGGACCCGGGCAACCGCTCGCCGCCTGCCCCGGTTCTTTCGGGG
>JAPLGV010000221.1 GCA_026389975.1 Chloroflexota bacterium | reverse complement strand
CGTCAGCAAGCCAAGAAAGAACAGGGGGTGAGAATGCTTTCGAGACATATCTTTATACCTTATGGAAGGAAGCCTGTCAGCGGACCCTGCATGTCAAGGATGCCTGCCAGCGCAGCATACGGGATGGTAACGATCTGCGGGCCAACCGCGTACGCCGCCACCTGATATTCGTCAAAGGTGATGACCAGCCCATCCGCCGAGATGTTCCAGTTCTGGTAATTGTCCGGCAGTGGATCAGCGCCGGTTACGGAGCCGTCAAAGGCGATATCGCGCCCTGCTAGTTCGGTTTTGCAATAATCCGATAGCACTTGCAGAAAGTTCGTTCCGGGCAGGAACAACTGGTCCAGATTGACCTGGTGACCGGTGGCCAGGTCAAAGGTGAAAGCCTGGCTGTAATGAAACGGATGGGCTGCACCGTCGTGATAGCTGTCAACGTCAAATTTTAGGCTGAGGATGTCGCTCCACGGAGAGACAAGGGAATATTTCAGGTCAAAAAAACTGCCCATCGCAATCGGCGGGTTGGAGGCGCCAGCCTGGTTCTGTTTGAAACTATCCACTTCCTGCT
The DNA here is from genome assembly GCA_026389975.1 of Chloroflexota bacterium. Lineage (GTDB taxonomy): Bacteria > Chloroflexota > Anaerolineae > Anaerolineales > Villigracilaceae > UBA877. The sequence continues at coordinate 6,123 of JAPLGV010000221.1, read as the reverse complement.
GAACAAGAACCGCCGCCTGCTGGTTGAATTGCAGCACGCGCGGATCATTGCTGCCCGTCAGAAGCGGGACCTGCGCCGTGAGCGTGTAGACCGGTGATGCACTCGTTTCACTAATCGTTGTGAAGGTCAGCGTAAGGCCCTGGCTGACGGGCGACAAGGTCGGCGTGAGAGTGGGGGCAACGGGAGTTGAAATGAAGTTGCAGGACAAGAGTCCAATCAGCGCCAGGAGGAATAGAAACCGGATCAGAAATTTGCGAAGGTAGTTTTTCATAACATTTCCTTCCCCAGGAAAGATGCCAGCGGATTACTTCTGTGACTTCTCCTGCAATCTTTTTTTACGATGTTCCAGTTCTTCCACCCAATGACGGTATTCATAACGTGGGATGTCAAGCGAACTGACCAGCCCCTCTGCGCTCTGTGTCCATTTCAGCGCTTCAGTATAGTCGCGAAGGTGGTGCTCGTAATATTTTGCCAGTTCGACGTGGGCATAAACATGTCCCTCGGCGGCGGCTTTTTGCCACAATGCCGCGGCAGACTCGATATCGCCGCGACGGCGTTGTAAAGCAGATAGCCTTTGTACAACAGCTCCAAAGTCCGCTTCGCTCACGCCGACCTGCAAGCCGCGTTCGTAAAGACGAGCCGCCTCCTCCCGGCGGTTCAGATCTTCGAACAGTTTCGCCAGCGCAATGAAATCCAGTCCATGCTGCACATGTCCGTCAAATGGGGCGTGGAGGATGGACGCCATATGGTTCATCAATGCGGCCAGCGCGACGATGTCCATGGCGTTATGGTAGAACACGCCCTTCAGCGGGGCGGCATCGCCCGTGCGCAGGTAGTCGAAGTAGAGATAGGGGATTTCGTAGCCAGGGACTTCATCAGAGGTGCGCGGCGCGGCGAGGACGTTCTCTTCGAGGTATTTCAGGGCGCGGCTGGGCAGACGATCGCGCCATAGACGCCGGGCCAGGGGCAGTAAATCAAGATGCGCAAAATCTTTGAATGGCACCGGGATGCTGTGCAGCGAGTAACGCGTGACCAGCAGCGGCGCGTCGAAGGCTTTGCCGTTGAAGGTGACGAGTGCAGCACAGGGAGCCAGGAAATCCATCAGCCCTTCGAGCAGTGCGGCTTCCTCAGACGGGTCTCGCATGAAGAATTGCGCCAGGCGGAAGGTCCCGCCCTCGAAGCGCCCCACACCCACCAGAAAGGCATATGTGCCCGTCCCACCCGCCGGTCCGTAGGTCTCGGTGTCCAGGAAGGCAAAGGACTCGAGCGGCAGGTCGGTGAGACGCACATCGCGTGCCCACTGTGCAATCGTAGCCAGGGGGACGGAGGCGCGCAGCGAAGTGAGACCGTGACGATAATCGGAGGGATAAGTCTGTTCGGATACGAATGTTTCGCCTTGCCGGGTGGAAACAAAACGTCCCTCCACCACGGATTGGATGGGAACGTCCGTTTTCAGTTTCGGCGCATCAGGCTGGAGGTCCGCCGCGCCAACTCTGACACCCAGGGATTTTAGTTTGTCGGCAAGGGAAGATTTGGATGGTTCGGTCATCGAGTTGATTATATCCTTAACAATCCTGCCTGCCTCGAGGAAATCTGGTAAAAGTGGTGTTAATGGTATATCAGCACTTCTGCCGAGGAGCATCAATGAGTGAAAAAATCAGCAGGGTAAAAAGTGATGGGCTTTCATTCTGGGTCAAGCTGGCCTATGGGACCGGCGACTGGAGCGAGGCCAGTTACGGGACCCTGCGCCAGATCTTCTACGCCATCTTCCTGACGGACGTGGTCGGGCTGGACGCGCGGCTGGCCTCTTTCGCCGCGCTGGTGGGCATTATCTGGGACGCGGTCAACGACCCTCTGGTGGGCATCCTGACCGACCGGATGCGTAGCCGCTGGGGCCGCCGCCGACCGTTCCTGCTGTTTTTCGCCATCCCCTTCGGGGCAAGTTTCCTTCTGCTCTGGTGGGCTCCGCCCTGGCACAACCAGTTCGCCCTGGCTGCCACCGTCACGCTGGCCTTCATGATCAGCGACACGCTCGAGACCCTGTGCGGCGTGCCGTTTTCCTCGCTGCTGCCCGAGCTGACCCCCGACTACGACGAACGCACTACCCTGACCAGTTTCCGCATCTTCTTCAACCTGCTGGCCTCGCTGGTGACCGCGGTTGCCGCTCCAGCCATCATTGACACAGCCCTGGCCGCTGGTTTGACCCAGCAGCAGGGTTACCTGATCGTGGCCGGGATTTTCGGCGGGCTGGCCGCCGTCCCGTTCCTGCTCATCTTTGCCGTTGTCCGAGAGCGCTACGGCGCGGCAGACCGGCCGCAGGAAACGGTGACCTTCGGGCAAACCGTCCGCACCGCCTGGGCCAATATTCCCTTCCGTTTCGCCACGCTCATCTATATGTTGAATTGGATCACTTTCGACATGGTGGCACTTGCCCTGCCCTTCTACTTGCTCTACTGGATCGCCCGCGGCAACATGCTGACCTCAGTTACATTGCTCGGCATTTCCTTGCCGCTCGAATCAGCGGTCTTTGCGCTGCTGCTGGTCACAGCGACAGTCGCCCTGCCCTTCTGGTTGTGGCTCTCCCATCGCCTGGGTAAACACATCGCCTACATCATTGGGATGGTCTTCTGGGCCGGAGTGCAGATCGGGATTTTCCTGGTCCGCCCCGGGCAGGTACCAATGGTGCTGTGGATGGCTTTCCTGGCCGGGTTGAGCGTCTCGCTCTGCAAGTACTGGGCTGGTTCGGTTACCGGACCCCACCGGAGGGTGCGACAACCTTCGTACAGTCCCCCATTACCTTGACGGCCATCCGCGTTTTAATTGGTCCCTTGGGCGCGGTACTGTTATTCTCAGCAGTCATCACCGCCTGGTTCTATCCTTTGACCCGGGAACGGCATGCAAGAATACGAAGGTTACTGGAATACCGTAATGGCAGACCCAGGAAAAAAGAGTAACTACCGCCCGCTTCCCGATCTACATATTTCCGCCAACCTTAAATTTTCTCTGGAAGAGTTGACTCCGGCTGTAAAATTCGCTATACTATGTAAGCGCTTTCAGAAAACGCTTACATTCCTTCGAATTATCTTCCCAACCTATGCCTCCTTCCCGTCCCACAATTGCCGATGTTGCTCAACGAGCCGGTGTTTCCATCGCCACAGTCAGTCGTGTACTGAATGGCACCGCACCCGTGGACACAGAAACTGCAGAACGGGTCCGTTCTGCCATCGCCGCACTGAACTATGTTCCTCATGCCGCCGCGCGGACGCTTGCCAGCCGCCGGACAGACACAATTGGCCTGCTCTTGCCTGAAATCAGCGGGGCCTTTTTCCAGCCCATGCTGCGGGGCGTGGAGGCTGGGGTCAGCGAGGCCGGGTTTGACCTGCTGATTCATACAACCCAGTCTCGCCCCGAAAACGCCCCTCGCCGCCCGCTCGGAGAGCACAACACAGACGGCCTGCTGGTCTTTACCGAAAGCCTGGATGCGAAAGAGCTGACTCGCCTGTACACCATCGGATTTCCGGTTGTTTTGCTTCACCAGGCTCCCCCGAATTCCTTGAACATCCCTGTGGTTACCATTGAGAACCAGTCCGGTGCGCAGAAGATTGTGGAACACTTGATCGAAGTCCATAACTGTCACCGGATTGTTTTTTTGCAGGGTCCGGAAGGTCACGAAGACTCAACTTGGCGCGAAAAAGGCTACCGCCTCGCGCTGAAAGCCCACGGTCTGACCTTTGACCCATCCCTGGTGGCGCGCGGCGCGTTCAACCGGGATGAAGCGCGCGCGACCATGGAACAGATGCTGCTGGATGGAGTCGAATTCGACGCCGTCTTTGCCGGTGACGACGATGCGGCAGTGGGAGTGTACCTGGCATTAAGGCAAGCTGGCCGCCGCATACCGGAAGATGTCGCCGTGGCCGGCTTTGACGACCAGGTTTTTGCCAGCACACTGACCCCGGCACTAACCACCGTCCGCGCTCCAACCGAACAGGTGGGGCGTGATGCTGTCCATTTACTGGCGCGCCTGCTCAAGGGGGAACAGGCAGAGCCGCGCTTGGTCCTACCAACCGAACTGGTCATCCGCGAATCGTGCGGATGCCGGGGTTGAACAAGGAGGGCACCGGAAAATAAATCTGACCACCATAAATCCACCCAACCAACCCAATTATCTTATTAAGGAGGAGAATATGCTTAGGAAACGTTTGTACCCGGTCTTTGCACTGTTCATGGCGGGTTTGATGCTGTTCACTGCCTGTACACCCAAGACGGGGGGGAATGCACCTGTTAAGATCACTATCTTCGTCGGCTTCGGCGCCGGTTCGGATCCCGACTCCATGGAGGCGCTGAATGCAATCGCTGGGGAATATAATGCCAGCCACACGGACATCCAGATCGAGTTCATGTTCTCAACCTGGGAGGAGCACACCTCCAAGTTTTCCACCCTGCTGGCAGGTGACCTTGCCCCCGACCTGGCCTTCCCGATTGGCATTCAGGGTATCGCCGAATTCTATGACGAATGGATTGACGTCAGCCCGTACGTCCAGCGAGACACCTACGATACCAGCGACTTCTACGGTCCCTCTTTGCAGTTGTTGAACTTCAACGATAAGACCATCGGCCTGCCGTTGGGAGTCTACCCGTCGGTGACCTTGTTCAACGAAGATCTATTCGATGCCGCCAATGTGCCTTATCCTCCGAAGCAGTACGGCGACACAACCTGGACACTAGAAAAGATGATCGAAACAGCCAAGTTGATGACGCTTGATGAGAATGGCAACAATGCAGCTTCGTCCAATTTCGACCCGACCAAGATCACGCAGTGGGGCTGGGGTGGCTGGTGCGGACCCTTCCGCACTGTGCCAGGCAAATTCGGCGGGAATCCTCTGGGTATGTCCGACGATTTCAAGACTGCAACTATGAATACGGATGGCTACCTGGAGGGTATGCAGTTCCTGTACGATTCGATCTATACCTCGCACGTTCGCCCCTCCAGCGTGGATGAAGGCTCAACCTTCACCGGTATGGATTTCACCTTTGAAAGCGGTAAGGTGGCCATGTTCGAGTGCTTCAGCTGGTCCAGTTATGCCTTCCCGAACTTGGCCTGGGAAGTTGCCAAATGGCTGATGCAGCCAGAAATGCAAAACCGCCTGTGCAGCATCTTCGGCTGCATTCCCTCACGGAAATCCCTGGCAAGTGGCTGGGTTGATTCGATGAGCGCCGAATATCCGAACGGGGATTTCCAGGTATTCATCGACTCGATCAACTATATGGATGCATCACCCAATAACGAGTCATGGGTGCCAAACTACTCGAAAGTCTGGGACGCCACCGAAAATGCCATGAGCCGCATCCTAAGCGGTGAGAGCAGCGACGTCCAGCAGGTAATGAATGACCTGCAAACAGAAGTACAGGGCTACTTGGACGAGTACTGGGCAGCGCATCCGTAAACCTGCTCTGCCATTTGGTGTTCCCTCTCCCTGTAGAGAGGGAACACCTCCCCTTTTTTTTGCCTGGAACAGCCTTATGAAAAAAGCTTCCAAACCAATGTCCCTGCGGCGCCACGAGTCTATGTGGGGCTACATCTTTATCAGCCCCTGGATCATTGGATTCTTATTATTCACGGTTGGGCCGATGATCGCCTCGCTGGTGTTTTCGTTCTCTGACTATAAAATCATCAGTCCTCCGACAAATTTCGGGCTGTCCAACTACATCAAACTTTTCACCAACGACCCGGATTTTTGGCATTCCCTGGGTATCACCGCCACCTACGCGGTGATTGCCATCCCGCTGAACCTCGTCTTTGGCTTTGCGCTCGCCTTCCTGCTCAACCAAAAGGTGCCAGGATTGGCCTTCTGGCGGACTGTATTCTATATTCCCTCAGTCCTGGCGGGCGTCGCGGCCGCCATCTTGTGGGGTCTTATTTTTAATCCTAAGTTTGGCATCCTGAACTGGTTTCTGGGGATATTTGGCATTAGCGGGCCCGGATGGCTCTCCAGTCCGGATTGGGCGGTCCCGGCGCTGATATTGATGAGCCTGTGGAGTGTGGGTGGCGGGATGATCATCTACTTAGCCGGTTTGCAAAGCATCCCTACCACGTTCTATGAAGCTGCCCAACTCGACGGTGCC
>JAPLGV010000362.1 GCA_026389975.1 Chloroflexota bacterium | reverse complement strand
TGATCGTTATCAGGCCTGGGTAGAAGCGGGTGTCTTTTTGAAACTTTGGCAGGCAGGCGTAGAATGCTTCGATGATTTGAAAGGGATCGATTGGGCCTGGCTGAGTATGGATGGAGCCATGACCAAAGCGCCCCTGGGCAGCGAGGATACGGGAAGTAACCCCACTGACAGGGGAAAAAAGGGGCGAAACGCAGCCTGTTGACCGAAGGACATGGCGTGCCCACGGTGGTTATTTATCCAACTTTACCCGCACCCATGCAAGAGCCGCCTCCCCCGGTCTCTTCGGCTGCCGTCGCCTCGCAGGTTTGAATCGACTTCGTGGTAGCCTATCAGCTCTATTCACCGGCTTATCAGGCAGCGTTGACCAGTTTGGCTGGTTGGGATAATCTGGCAGCGGTGGTAGGTGCTTTGGTGAAATGGACCCTGATCGATGGGTCATCAGTGGAGGAGTGATGAAGGTTACTATCTTAAGAGAAGACGAAATCCGCATGTGCACTGGCATGGACCAGGAGGCCGTCAATGCAGTGGCCCTCGGATTCACCCGCCTTGTGGAAGGCAAGGTTAGTTTGCCGCTGATCATCCGCCTGCCCCGGATTTGGCTAGACCTACCCAAGGAGATAGGTATTGACGAGTAGCAAAACGGCTTCCCATAATTGGCCAGGTTTCTTCAAAGAAGGCAGCGAACTGTTTTCAAGGTTGAGGGGCTTAACGCTTTGTCCCGGTCACTGGGAATAGGTTGTATGTAAATTTTATACAGTGGAATTATGCTTCGACTTGGGGGGACTTCCCCGCGCGATATCGTTCGAGCAAAGCCTGCGTATGCACATTCTGTGGATGATTTAACAAATCGGCAGGCGCTCCTTGCTCGACCAGTTCACCATCGTGTATCACAATGACGCGACTGGCCACATCACAGGCGAATTCCATCTCATGAGTGACGACCAGCATGGTCGTTCCTTCCCTGGCGAGGGATTTCATCACGGTCAGGACTTCGCCGATCAATTCCGGATCGAGGGCAGAGGTGGGTTCATCGAAGAGCATCACCTTCGGCTCCATCGCCAAGGCGCGGGCGATGGCCACTCGCTGCTTCTGGCCGCCGGATATCCGATTGGGATATTCATCCTTCTTGATAATCATGCCGACGCGCTCAAGATTCATTTCAGCGATCTTGACCGCACTGGCTTTATCCATCTTCTTGACCGTCACCGGGCCTTCCATGACATTTTCCAGGACGGTCATATGGGGGAAGAGGTTAAATTCCTGAAAGACCATCCCGCTGCGCAGGCGGAGCTCGTGGATCAACTCGCGCAGGTCTTTCCCTTTTTTACCAGCGGAAATACAGACTCCATCCACTTCGATATCCCCACAGGACGGCTCTTCCAGATAATTGATACAGCGCAGCAGGGTGCTCTTCCCAGCGCCACTGCGTCCGATGATGCAGACGACCTCTTGAGGGTAAATTTCGAGAGATATTTTCTTGAGGACCTGAAGCCGTCCAAAAAATTTATCAAGATTGGTGATTTTAATGATCGGCAGCATACCTTACCTCTCACCGCGTGACATGCGTGCTTCCAGGCGACCCTGAAAATAGGAGAAGACCAGAGTCATGACCCAGTAAAAGACCGCGGCCGTGATCAATGCTTCCAGGTTGTGGAACTGGGCTCGCCCGACTTTTGTCGCCCGCCACATGAGCTCGTGAACAAAACCGGTGGCTGATACCAGGGCCGAGTCCTTCAGCATGGCAATAAACTCGTTACCGGTCGGGGGAATGGCAAAACGCAGCGCCTGAGGGATTACGATCCGGCTCATGGTCTGACCGGGTGTCATACCGATCGCCAGGGCGGCTTCGCGCTGGCCCTTGCCAACCGAGCTGAGTCCGGCCCGGAAGATCTCGCTCATATAGGCGCCATAGTTCAATCCAAGCGCAAGCACCCCAGCCCACAGGCCAGGCAAGATAATCCCAACCTGGGGGAGCGCAAGGAAGAAGAAAAATATTTGCAGGTACAGGGGCGTTCCACGAATGAGGGACACGTAGAAAGTGCATATGGCGTAGAACGGTGGAAATTTCGAGAGCCTGCCGAGTGCAGCCAGAAGGGCTAAAATGGTCGCGAGGAGGATCGAAAGGGCTGAAATACTGATGGTGATCCAGACGCCTCTGGCGATGGATTTTTTCCTGGATAAAGGCTCTATCGAGATGGATCGTTTTGATAGTAAAACCATCCAGGTGGATCTTCACGCTGCTGAACAGGAAGACCAGAATAGCCAGTATGACGATCCAAGAAATGACAACGCCGAATGTGAAGCGGCGTTTTGTCCTCACCTGCAACTCGTGGATCAGATCGGCCTGGGATTTGGGCGCGGCCATCGTGGAACTTGGAGCAGACATCGTCTCACCTTCAATTGGGGAAAAAGCATGGAAGCGGCATTCTGCCGCTTCCATATCAAAAAGAGTCTGGTTACTTGGGCGCCTGGGTCATGTCAACCTGGAACGATTTCATCGATAGGCTGGTCAGCGTTCCGTCGCTGTGCATGGCAGTGATTATCGTGTTTAACTCAGAGACGAAGGAATCGATCGGCAGGCTGGAAGACTTGTCGACCGCGGCTGCCAGGCTCTCCCGGTAAATCGGGCCACCCAGTTGAACGACGGGGAAGCCCGCCGCGATATTTGCATCGACCACGGTGTTGGCGGTGACATATCCGACGAAGTCATTGCGGCCCGCGTTGATGGACTGGGCGCATTCCTGATCGGAGTCCAGCGGCACTTCCTTCACATTGGCGGGGGGTTGGGCGAAGACATCCGCCGCGGGTATGTCGAAACCCTGCCCGGTCAGCCAGGATTCATAGGTAGTCGATGCAGCTACGCACAACGATTTACCGGAAAGGTCGGCGAGCGTGTTGATCCCGCTGTCATTTTTGACGGCGATCACTGCGTAATAATAATAATAGGGGACAGTGAAGGTCAGCACTTTGGCTCGCGTACTGGTGATCGTCATCGAACCGACGCTGATATCCCTCCACACCCAAGCGCTTGCCGATCTCGGCAGCCACATCCACGTCAAAGCCTTGCATCTCAGCAGTGGTCAGCGTGTCCGATGGGCATTTTGTGGTTGAAGGTCGTTTGCCTTGGGTATTGAGGGATGATTGGGGTGCGTAGTTCGGGTCAGTTGATACGATGACGTACCCTCGTGAATTAATTTGGGCGAGCATATCTTTGGGTTTAGAGGCATTACCTCCGCAGGCTGTCAACACAACGACAACCATGACGATTTGACTAATCAAAACAGTTATCTTTTTCATGATCCTCTCCTCGTGATGAAAATAAATTTGAAGGTTCTGTATCTGATTGAATCTAGTATGTTATCTGGGTCTGGCCTCCTTTCAATTCTGAGAGAGTATTGTCGACAAGAATAAGCATAGACTTAATCTGGATTTTATGCAAGGGCGGTGGTAAAAATATACCGATAAACTGGGCTGAATATTAATTTATTGAAGGTTGTATAGTGGGAAGTAGGTAGAATGGGTGCCAACAAAGGATATAGTTTCTGTAGTATCCAACCTATTTGCACCCAAATTGCACCAGAAAAACACTCGGGAAAGGTGGCTCGTTTCTTTCCAACAAGATAGCATATTCTCTCGCCATATAAATTAGTAACTGATTTTCTCAGCAAAACATGTAGGGTGTGTTTGAGCTTATTGTAAACTTTATGGTTCATCCTTTGGGAAAGCAAGTTTGAGCACTTCCCCATAGGTTTGGATCTGCGGGTGTTTCCGGCGACCAACAAATATTGGATTGGTGATCGCTAACATGGCTCCGTGTGAATCGTACACGTCTAAACGATACCAATTTGATTGTGAGGGTGTGGTGGTGTCATTAAAAAGAAGTATTGTCTTGCCATCTGTAACAGTTCCTTCTACACCTATATTTCACCTGCCTTTAGAAACGACTCAGTGACCGATTTTTGGTATCTTCGAGGTGCTTTTTCATCGCTTCCTGAGAGCCCAGTTTATCTCGCCGTTTCAATCCTTCAAGGATTTCGGCATGCTGATGTGGGTCTGCAATTTAGTGGCCATATGCAAGAACGCGTTCCAATTCGTTCAGCAGCTTTTTCACCAACTCTATCGGTCGATTATTACCGGATACACGAGCTACAGTAAGGTGAAATTCCAAATTCAGATAATATCCTTTACGCTATGATTGAGCTGATACATCCGAGTTTGGATTCAATGCTATTTCTTGTTCTTGACGGTTATTCTCTTCAAGCAAATGGATATCGCCATCAGTGATTCTCCTGGCTGCGAGTCCTACTGCTTCAACCTCATGAATTGAGATGGACTTGACCTGATAACCAGACCAGGTAATGGGATCAATTAATTCTTCTGAAGCCAGAATATCTAATGCCTCTCTTGCTGGTGTTTTCCAACCTCAAATGCCTCAGAGAACTCCGTAATGGTGTAAATTTTTCCTGGTTCCAATTGTCTAGTAATGATGGCTTGCTTGATTGCTTGATATGCTTTTTCTTTCTTCGAGACGGTGTTTGGCATGTTCGTTTGGCACTTGTTGCGAATTGACATGTTGTTACTACACATTGATAAAATATTTATAATATGTTATCATCGATATAGCTAGTTTACCAGAAAAAGCTTGCTTAAGCAATCTTTATTACAGAGAGAGTCTGTCCCATCAACGGTTGGTGACTTTGAGAAATTGGTGGAACAAGGTATGTATCATGGATCGTTCAGAGATCAATTGGCTTTTGTTCCGGCTGGTACAACATAGAATATTTCCCCAAAATTCTTCACCAGTTGGACGTAAATGAAGGCAATTTTATATTGACGTGGAATTCAGGACTTATTATCCTATAATTAACATATCCAATTCTATAATACAGAAGGAGAATCTCTTGACCCAAGAATTATTTCAGAAAATGGCGCAAAGCGTACTCGACGGAGATTCCGATGCCGCTGTCTCCCTGGCGAAGCAGGCGATCGCAGGTGGTATTGACCCGCTGAAAGCCATAACCAAAGGTTATGTAACGGGTGTCAACAAGGTCGGCG
>JAPLGV010000285.1 GCA_026389975.1 Chloroflexota bacterium | reverse complement strand
CGTGACCCACAGGCCGCCAGAGCCGTCGGAGGCGATGCCGCTGAGCAGGAGCAATGTGCCTGCCGAGCAGCCGTCCCACACGCAGACCGGTTGTCCGCCATTGCCCCCTACAGGGAGAATCAGCCAAACCGTTGGCTTGCACTTTGCATAAAAGTTCAAGCACATTTACTAAACTAAGAAAAATTTCCAATCCGCTTGATTTTAACTGTGCTTTACTTTAATAAAAGCCAAGGAGTAGTATATGCCAGTCATTGCCCGTTTTTACGGTATCATTATCAAGATGTATTTCAGCCAAAGTGAACACGGCGTTCCCCATTTTCATGCTGTTTATGGCGAATTCAACGGTGTTTTTTCCATCGAAATGATTGAAATGATTGAAGGGGATTTACCATTAGGTCACAAAAACTAGTAAAGGAATGGGGAACGTTATATCAGAATGAATTATTGTTTATGTGGCAGAATAACGAATTCAAGCAACTGCCAGGATTGGAGTAAGAAGAATGAACGCCCCGAAAATTTTATCGGTTCAAGCATTGGAAAATAAAAAACTACTGGTTAAATTCGTAAATGGTGTTGAAAAGGTTTATGACTGCGTTCAATTGCTCAATGTCGATAGGTTTCTATTGCTCAAAAAAGACGTGTTTTTCAAGTCGGTGAGAGTAGACGCAGGTGGTTATGGAATTTCCTGGAATGATGGCGCCGATTTGAGTGAATATGAACTTTGGACAAATGGCGTTGAAGTTGTCATGGCGTCATAGGGTGTTCTTCCCGTATGCTGTGCATAGGGGAAAGCACCTTACCACCACAAAGTTTTCATGAATGAAATTCACCCCAAAGGATGAAAACCCGTACCGCGAGATTTATCTCGCTTCTCAAAGGCGACATGAATGTCGCGGTACGTTAATTTTTCATATCACCAAGCCAAAACTACATGCACCGGATAAGTGCAGGCTTAGCCCACACTTGATGGTATTCTGCCCCCTTTCATCGTGACAACAATCCAAGGGGATTTCAACCCCCCGACATTGCTTTCGGGGGGTTCTGATTTATGGGTTCTGGGTTGGGAATTGGACCTGCTTCCCGTTCCCGGCATCCGTGACCCACAGGCCGCCAGAGCCGTCGGAGGCGATGCCACTGGGCAGGAGCAATGTACCTGCTGAGCAACCGTCCCACACGCGGACCGGCTGTCCGCCGGGCGAGAAGGTGATCACGCGGCACAGTTCCGGGTCCGTGACGGAGATGTTGCCGGTCGCGTCCACGGCGATGAAGGGCTTATTCTCTACAGACTGCCCGTACCAGCCGTCCACCGGCCATTCAGCAATGGCGGTATAGACCAGCCCGCCCGCATCGGGGGCAAAGACCTGCACGCGCTGGTTCCAGGTGTCGGTCACGTAGACGTTCCCCGCCGCGTCCAGGGCAACCGCCACCGGCTCATCCAACTCGCCCAGGCCCATGCCCGACGCGCCGAACTGGGTGATGTATTTCCCATCCGGGCCAAAGACAACAATACGCTTGTTGCCGGTATCCGCCACATAGACGCGGCCCTGAGCGTCCACGGCGAGACCGCGCGGACCATAGAAGGCTTCGGGCGCATCGGCGGCCTGCCCGAAAAAGCCCCACATGCTGACGAACGTCCCATCGGCGGTGAATTTCTGAATTCGATAGTTCCAGGTGTCGGCCACGTAGACGCTGCCGTCCGGAGCAACAGCGATGCCCCACGGCTCGTTAAAGGTCCCGCCGGGAGCCTCGCCCTGCGACACATCCGCGGGCGTAGTAGTCCCGGTTCCAGCACGGGGCGTGCCCCAAACTTGGAGCACTTGTCCGTCCGGACTGAGGTGCTGGATACGGTCATTCATCGAATCAACCACGTACAGGCTGCCATCCGCAGCCACAGCCACGGCACGCGGCGACTGGAACTGTCCCGGCTCAGTGCCGGCCATGCCCAACACAAGGTCCGGAGAGGCCGGGGTGGTAATGGCCGCATACGGGTCGACGGGAGTGACCAGCGCCTGGGCGCTGGCGCCATAAGGCCAGAGCTGCGCGGCTATGTCCTTGCGGATGTAGTAGTGCATCCGGCCGGATACACCCCAATCGGTGAGACTATAGGCCGTGCTGTTTTTCAGCGCGCCCCATTCGGTAAAGTCATCGTTGAACCAGATCTGGAAGACCGCATTGCGCACTTGGGCGTCGGTGAAAAAAGGCTTGATATGCAGCCAGGCGTACTCCAGGTATCCTAAGATGTTCATCTTCGGCATGAGCTGGTCTGTTCCGNNCACCATATTGCACCTTGAGGGCGCTGAGGCGCTCAGACTCGATCGTGCCCCATTTCAGGCTCCAGTAATCCATGTTAGGCCACCACAGGCGCATGCCGACGAATTCGAAGTAATCCTGCCGGACGACAGGAGTGATCTTGGTCAGGTTTGCATCCCCCACGGCGATCACCAGCGCCCGGCGCGCGTCACGGGTGGGGTTCACATCGAAGTCAATTTTGTTGGTGAAACGGCGCATGTACCACCAGTACGGGTAGCGCACATCGTTGTCGTAGGCTACCACCATATCGGTCGCGGTGCCGGTGGTGCGGATGGACAGTTCCTCGATTTCGCCAAACAGCACCTTGGGGTCCGGCGCAGCGTGGGCGTAGACCAGATACTCGGTGGGGTAATCATAATTGATGTACGCGGCCCGAAAGGCGTCTCTGCCGGTTTGCACAGCCAGGAGACCGAAAATAACCAGTGCGGCGAGGCGGGCGTAATTGCGAAAACCCCACCCAGCCACCTTACCCCATGGCACGGTATCCACGATCCAGCCGACGGCCCAGGCCGTTGACAGAATCATCGGCAGGGCGATGTGGATGGTCAGCCAAGGCATCTTCTCCCCGGCATAGGTGAACACCGCCAAACTGCTCACCGACCAGAAGACCAGCAGCGCCGCCACCGGGACCGGCGGAACGTGGTCGCTTTCCGATGTAGGCCGGGTAAACGGCTGGCGTGGTAGTCCCGGTTCCAGCACGGGGCGGGGTAGTCCCGGTTCCAGCACGGGGCGGGGTAGTCCCGGTTCCTGCGTGGTAGTCCCGGTTCCCGCGTGGTAGTCCCGGTTCTCGGACGGGAGACGGGAGACAGGGCTCTGCCATTGCCGCGCGAATGTGGCAATCCCCGCCGCCGTCACCGTCCCCAGAGCAGCCAGGAACTCGTACATCGGGATCATGAGCAGCGCATAATAGTACAGGGGTTGGCCGCCGCGCGCCACGTCTTGCTGTTCCGTCCAGTAACTGAGCGCCCCCACCAGCCCGCCCACAATCCCTTCCGGGTTGGTGAAGAACGTACTGTAGAGCACGATGAACGGGACGAAGAACAGCGCGGCGTAAAACAGCCACCTACGCCCGAACCACCACAGTCCCAGCGCAATACCGATGGCAGCCAGCACTACCGCCACTCCGGCCACCCGCAGCACGCCCATGTTGGTGTAATCCAGGGGCGTGTAGCCCATCAACTTGATCGGGATGGCGCCCAACAGCGGCAGGATAAACGTACCAAGCAGGACCAGCATGTCGGCCACCCGCGTGGTAGTCCCGGTTCCCGGACGGGACTCGGACTTGATGGCGGCCCAGCCGAGACCTCGCACCAGCTCCACCCCCGACCAGACCAGCGCCCCGGCCCCGCCCGCCGCCAGGATGCTCACTACGATGATCATCGTCCGGACTTGCGTGGTAGTACCTGTTCCAGCAAGGGACTCCGCGGCCGTATCGGCAGTGGGCTTATGGGAGAGATAGAATCCCGCCGCGCCGGCCAGCAACACCACGGTCAGGGCCAGACCGAGCAGGAAGAAGACCCGCCGCCGTCCAGACTGCCACTCGCGGCGCGAGACCCGGTCTACGAAATAAGCCGCTAGAAAAAGGAACTCCTCGGCCGCGAACATGTAGGAGGTGGCCTTGTCGGTGAAGTGCAGCGCGTTGACGGCGGTGAACAGGAACAAGGCCCAGGCCTCGCCGCGTTCAAGGTAACGCAGGATGGCGTAAATGGTCAGGATGCCCCACAGGACGATGTAGGACTCGTTGCGGGCGTAGCGCCCATAAAAGAGCATCAGCGGAGAAATGATGATCAGCGCCCCCGCCACCAGCGCCCCGGTGCGGCCCAGGTAACGTCGGAAGGCGAACAGGGCCACCCCAAGCGCGGCAATACTTAGGACGGCTGCCGGGATGCGGGTGGTGAAATCGTTATCGCCGAAGAGCGCATAGGAGAGGGCCATCATGTGGTACTGGAACGGCCCGTGGCTCATCGGGTCGTACTTGTACCCATTGCCGGAATACAGGCTGAAGGACGGCACGACGTGGTTGATCTCGTCGTGACTCATGGTGCGCGCCCCCAGATCATAGAAGCGTGAAACGACGGCAACCGCCAACAGCAGGACCACCAACAGGGTTTCCACGTTCAGTGGGAACCAGCGCTGCAGGGTTTCCACCTTCAGCGGGAACCAGCGCTTGAGCGGCGTATCGAGCAGGGAGGGTTTTTTAGGTGTGGGCATCATTCCCACTATTGTACCAAATCTGGCGTGGTAGTCCCGGTTCTAGCACGGGGCATTGAGAGAGTGAAGAGTTGGTGGTTAACCGTAAAGGCCAACGGCTGTCTGCTCCTATGAATTCCACCTCGCATACACCGCCTGCGAGAGCAATCTTCCGGCGCTTTTCTCCTCCGTCACCAGTTCGCCGCATTCCAGTTCTCCCCCGCAGCCTTTCATCGTCTCTGCCAGTACAGAATAGGCGTGGATGGCCGGCAGTTTGACGGCGTACACCGTCAGCACCACGAACAGGGGCCGGTCACTCAACACCGCCCGGCAGGCCAGCAGTAACTTCGGCAGGGATTTGTACACCTCCCACACCTCGCCCTTCGGTCCGCGTCCGAACTTGGGCGGGTCGAGCAGGATCCCATCATATTTGACTCCCCGCCGCGCCTCGCGCTCGACGAACTTCAGCGCATCGTCCACGATCCAGCGGATGGGTTTCTCCGCCAGCCCGGAAAGGATTTGGTTCGTGCGCGCCCAGCTCACGGATTTCTTCGAAGCGTCCACGTGCGTGACCTTCGCCCCGGCGGCTGCAACGGCCAGCGACGCCAACCCGGTATAGCCGAACAGGTTCAAAACCTGAATCTCCCCTTTTGTTTTTTGCTTTTTGCCTTTTATCTTCTCTGCCATCCAATCCCAGTGCGCGGCGCATTCCGGAAAGACACCCAGATGCCGCCCGGCCGAAGGGGTCATCACCGAGAAGCGCAGTTCCCCTCTCCCTTCGGGAGCCCCAAAGGGATGCTTCGCGAAGGCGCCAGGGGTGAGGGGGTAACTCATCTCCCATTGCTCCGGGACTTTTTTCTGAAACGCCCAGTGCCCCCCGCTCTCCTCCCCGCTGGGCTGGAAGACGGCGTGCGCCGCCTGCCACGTTTCGGCGGACAAGGTTTTCGTCCACAACGCCTGCACTTCAGGCCGGACGAAGGTGTAAGGACCAAAGCGTTCCAGCTTCTGTCCGTCGCCGCTGTCGAGCAATTCGTAGTCAGTCCAGTTGGGGGAAGTGAGAAGATCAATTACAGGGGCCATGTCCGAGTTCCGGGGGAGGCGTTACCCCAATTTCATACATGCTAAGAAACTGTAAAGGTTGGGTTGCCTGAATGGTCAAAAGTACTACTTGTATTTCATACCGATTATGTGCTAAAATAAGCCTGTCCGTGGGAGTAAGTGGGACGAAGTGGGATGCCGGTAATTCCGGCATTCTGGTTAAATAAGGTAAGTAGAACTAATGTTCCTAAACCAGTACCAGCACTCCTTCGATGATAAAGGCCGACTGACGATCCCGTCGAAATT
>JAPLGV010000346.1:1406-4787 GCA_026389975.1 Chloroflexota bacterium | reverse complement strand
GGATGAATGGCTGGTGTGCACAGAGAATTGTTTGGAGTTGCGCCATTGTTGCTATTGGATATTTCTCGAAGGCGATCCGACGCCAAATACTAGTTCTAAACGGGTATCCATTCCCAGAAACCAGATATTCGATCCAAATGCCGTTACAAGTTTATTGGATCGATTGCGCCAAAATAAAGGTAGTCTTATATGATTGAAACAAATCCAATAGATCTGGCAAAATCCATAGATTATTGGGACCTTCTTACTTATATCAAGCAATTTGGTTGGTCTCAGATTGACGACAAATCAAGTCGCTTTATTGTGTTCAGCGGACTTACAGATATTAATGATAAGCCGATTGAAATTGTTTTCTTGCGCAATGAAACCGCCAACGAGCAACCCATTTATATAGCAAATGCGCTGAGCATTCTAAGTTCTGTTGCCAAGACAGAGCCTTCTTCTCTTGCCCAGGATATTAATACAGTAAACCGCGATGTGCTCCGGATGAAGATACAAGGTTCAGGGGTGGAAGAAACAATTCCCTTACGCTCAGCTGCCCAGCAAATCTACGAACTCAAGCAAGTTGTAGCTTATGCAGCACGTTCGGAGATAGATCGGAAGCCATACTATATTGATGCACAGGTGCCGATTGCGAAAGCGATGGTTGAGGCTTATCGCTTCGGGCACACCTTCAGAGGAAGTTTTGGCTTCACAATAGAAACGCCTAAATTGCAGGAAATTCATACCTATAAACAACTAGATTTATTTCCTGATTTTGGCAAATCAACACCCATGTGGCGAAAAGTGATGGAACGTATAGCACGCGGTCTAACATTTGCTGATCAAGCAACTCGGGAAAGGGATTCGAGGTTGATCATAGACAATTACACAACAGGCCTAAACGCAAATATGTGCCAATCATTAGCAAATATGTATGGCAATCAGAATATAGCTATTGAATTTTCAATTAAATGGGCTCCCATTCAATTACCCGAAAACCCTGCTATTCAATCGTTTAAATCTGTCCAATTAAGTGAAGCGGCACGAAACCAATTGGCCTTTGCTGCAAAGGTACTTGTAGAAACCCATCAGGAAGAAGTCACGGTCCTTGGACGGATTGTAGAGTTGAGCGCAAAATCCAGCCCACTGGATATGGATACATCCAGGACAGTTAGAATTCAATGGTTTGAAGAAGCGGAAGGTAGAGCTCATGAAGCAACGGCAACATTGAATCCGGATGATTATCAAAAAGCGATTGAGGCTCATCGCAATTGGTATGTAATACAAATTACTGGAATATTGTCCAATAAAAAGGACAACTGGCGATTCGTAAATTATTCTAAGTTCGATATTTCTCCTACCATCACCGAACAATCATAGTGACAAAACTATCACCCCCGCCCTTACCAAGTGGGGGTTTTTAATTTCTTGACTTACGCTCGTAAATCACTATACTGATAATATGTCAGTCGAAAACGGCGGCGCTTGGTTAATTGGTATTATCATGCTCAAGGTTGGGATTTTATCCGCTTTGTTCCCGGAAAATACTCAGGGAAATTAAACGAAGCATATCGGATATTTGAATATCCCCCCGTGCCATTACCAGGCGGGGATTTTGTTATCAATATCGAAAGGCTGATCCTGTAGAATTGCTATGAACGAAAATAAACCACCCAACCCCGAAGCGGTGAAAGAATTACTCCGGGTACTCCGCGAGTGGGGTGAGAGGCAGCGGAAGATGTGAGACGTCCCTGCGCAGGGACGTTGTTTCGCTGGCGGAACATTCCCCGCCAGCGGGGAAAGAACTGCTTCTAACAGCAAGATAACAGTCAAAACCTCCCCCCGCCCTCACCAGGCGGGGATTATCCCTCTGACAAACCCAATCCGCCCTCCGGGGCTGTTTATTAGAGTTATATTGAAGAGTCTACGGCGTTCTTCCGGCCCTCCCCCTGCATTTCTGCTATAATACCTCTGCCCCTAGCTTCTAATTGTTTCGGCGTAACAAACACAAACAGGCCCCAATTTTCCCTAAAATACTCGTTCAACTCACCCGCATCCCTATCATCCCCATTGACAGACCGCCACGTCCCTCCAATATTGGACATATTGCAGAATCCCCGCTCTTCTCCCCCTTGACTTCTTAGCCCAAATGTTCTAAAATGTACTCAAGCACGGGAAGGCTCACACCTTCCCGTGTTCCTTTTTAAGGACGCCTTCCCGTGCTGCTCTTCCCTAATCCCTATGCACTTGCACTAATCCCTAATCCCTAATCCCTAATCTCTAATCAATAATTACCATTTCCCATTAACCATTCCCCATGTCTCCTCCCTCCCCTCACCTTCCGCTCTGCGATGACATCCTCATCCTGAAAGAAAAGGTCGCTGCCCTCGAGGGCTGGCGTACCGGCACTGAGGCCGATTTGAAAGAGATCCGAGATGTCATCTCCCAGGTCAAACTTCTAATCACTCTCTCCATCGGCGGAGGTGGTCTCTCTATCATTACCCTCTTCATAACCATTGCCAAAATGCTCAGCCCATGAAACCATCTCGCAAACAAGGCGCCCAACCCCGCAACAAAAACGCCCTCAAACACGGCATCTATGCCCAATTCGTCACATTGTCCGATGATAAGTCCATGGTCGGCATGTCGGATAAAAGCACCAAATGTGAACTTACCCAAGCGCGTATCAATTACAGAAATGCAATGCAGCAGCGGTCCAAAACTACGGATACAAAGGATTATCTCGCGTGTGACTTCGCCTGCCACTACTGGCTGGAGACGATCATCGATGCCAAACTCCGGGCAAAAGAAGCTCAAGAAACCGGAGTGGTTGTTTTCGACACTTTCATTGACGCCATCCGCGCCGCCAATGACAGACAGGGTGTAAAGAAATGATCTCCTATCCACAACAAGACACCATCCAACTCTCCAAGGCTGCCCGCAGGCAGGTCTATCAAGCCGGCAATTCCATCCAGGGGTTTGCCCGCCATTTTGTTGGAGTTACTTTGTATCCCTACCAGCGTGAGGCTGCCAATGCCATCATCAAATCAGTCTATGACCGGTATGGTAAAACATTCGTTCTGATTTTCTCCAGGCAATCAGGCAAGGACGATATCCTTGCAATCATCTTCCTTTTTCTCATGTCACGCTATATCGAATGGAGCATTGACATCGTATGCGCTCAACCCACTTTCAAACCGCAGACCATCAACGCCATGGAACGTCTGCGCAAGCGCGGCGTACTCTTCGGACGCCGTCTCACTCGCACAGCCGGCTATATCATGCGGTTAGGTCAGTCCCGTACCAGTTATTTCTCAGCCGAACCCACCGCCTCCCAGGTCGGGGCTACCGCCGACCGGTTACTCGTCATGAACGAGGCACAGGACATCGACCCCGCTG
>JAPLGV010000346.1:0-1311 GCA_026389975.1 Chloroflexota bacterium | reverse complement strand
TATTTCTGTGAGGAGATCGACGCCCAGGTCGGCATGTTCAATGCTGTCCGACGCGCTCTCATGCAGGGAGATGAACCCGGTCATCCGTCGCCCGTCCTCGGTCGTCCTTATGTTTTCTTGCTTGACGTCGCCGGCCAGGACGAAGCGAGAATGAATATCAACGACGAGGCCCCGCTCACGAACCCAGGCCGGGACAGCGTGTCTCTTACCATTGCCACCATTGACCTGAGCTCGCTGGAAATCCTGCAGGCACCTACTTATCGTTTTGTGTACCGCCAGCAATGGACGGGCAGTAACCATCTGGTTGTCTTCGGCAAGTTAAAAAGTCTGATTGACAGTTGGCACCCTCAATACATCGTGATGGACGCGACCGGAGTTGGCGAGGGGTTGTGGGCGATGCTGGACAAGGCCGCGCCCGGGCGGGTGACACCGGTCAAGTTTTCTCAAAAAGTCAAGTCCGAGTTGGGCTGGCGCTACATTGCCATCATCGAGACCGGTCGAGCTCGTGATTGCTGCTTGACCGATCCAGTGCGCGCACAATACGACGCCTGCCAGGCAGAGATACTCCCCGGCCCCGCCAAAACGCTGCGCTGGGGCGTGCCTGAAGGCGCCCGCGGGTCAGACGGGGAACTTATCCACGACGACTATCTCCTCGCCGATGCTCTCATTGCCGAGATAGACAGGCTGGACTGGTACTTGCCAACCGAACCCATGATCGTCCAGGGCGTTGACCCGATCCTCTCCATGGAAGGAAATTTCTGATGCCATCTTTATCATTCGGCGAACGTATACAAGCTTTCCTGCATCCCCCGTCCTCCGTCGCCCTCACCACTGGCCTTGTCGAGACCGATAGCAATTTCTATCCCGGTTCCAACATGTCCAGCCTCTACCGCGACAGGTATGACTATGATCGTCAGACTATCTTTGCCGAATGCCTCCGTTCATGGCGAGTTAACCCGATTGCCCGCCGGATCGTCAAGTTGTACACACAATTCATTATCGGAGAGGGCATCTCCGTTGAAAGCGATCACAAGGCCACCACTGATTATCTCAAACTCTGGTGGACACACCCACTCAACAAACTCGATCAGCAGTGCATGGACTGGTGCGATGAACTGACCAGGTCGGGGAACATGTTCTTCCTTTGCTCGGTTGGACCGGATGGCATGTTGTTCGTTCGTGCCGTGCCGGCTGACCAGGTCGAGGAGATCATCACCGCGCCGAATGACATCTTCCAGGAAATAGCCTACAAACCTACCGCCCAGGGTGCCCCTCTATGGCCGGCATGGGATTTCAAATCTGTTCCTCCGG
>JAPLGV010000100.1:6511-14764 GCA_026389975.1 Chloroflexota bacterium | reverse complement strand
GGTCATGTCTGGGCCAACCTGGAAATTATCATTATCGCTGGTCTGCTCGGCTCGCTGTTTGACTCATTCCTGGGCGCCACCGTCCAGGCGATTTATCGCTGCCCGCACTGTGACAAGGAGACCGAGAAACATCCCCTCCATACTTGCGGTACAGAGACGGTCCAGATCCGCGGCTGGAGTTGGCTGAATAATGATATGGTCAACCTGGGATGTGCGCTGATGGGGGCGGTGATCGGAATGATTTTGTAGGTACGACTTCGCGAAACACCCTTTGTATGTCATTTCTGTGGTAAAGGATCACAACGCCCTTCGGAGTAGTGCGGAGGGCGTTAAATCCATCAATCTGGATTTTTCTTAGCCCTGTTTCCACACTCGCAGGCCATAACGGCTGAGATAAATTGGGATGTTCTTGAAGAGTGGGTTTTCCTGCTCAATGGTGCGGAGCATGGCGCGTTTGACCTGCGCGGCTGCATCACACAGGATGGTCACCGAGCCGCCGTTGCCACCCGCACCGTTGACCTTCCAGCCAAGCGCGCCGTGTGCTTTGGCGATCTCGATCACCCTTGCTGCTTCGGTACTGATCAAAGCTGGATGCAGACGGCTCTGTGCCTCGGTGTTTTCGATCATCGCCGCACCCAAGGCGGTAAAATCATCCGCAAATAGCGCGTCACGCGACCTGCTTGCAGTTTGGCGCAAGTCATTTAGCTGCTGGCAATCTGGCCCAGCGCTTACCAGCGACCGGATTACCATCTCGTGCACGTTAGATGAGCGGTGTGATTTTCCAAGATAAACCAGCGCCAGGCGTCTTTCCAATTCCCACCAGGTCGTATTCGGGATTTGGATCGGTGAGACAGAGGCATGAGGATAACGGAACATCTCGATGTAATTAATCCCCCCGTAAGCCGAACATAACTGGTCCTGAATCCCACATTGCTGGCCTAGTATCTCGGTCTCGATCTTCTGCGCGGCGCTGGCAACCTCGTGGGGGGTCATCTGCCCGGGTGAAAGCCTGTCCAGCCCGCCGATCAGCGCAACGGTAACCGCCGCCGATGTCCCGGTGGAAGCTCCGCCGGGTGCTTCAGAATAAATGCTCACCTCGAGGCTCAGGTTGGCAGGCACACGCATGTACTCGATGGCTGCTTCGAGCAGGGGGTGCTTGTCCCAGTGTTTTTCGGGGACGATAACGTAACGCTCGCCGTAATTCTCGGCGTTGATGATGATCCGGTTCTCCTGGCTCTCGCAGGGATAAACGGCAATCTGGACTTCGGCGTAAGGGTACACGCCAATGTTGAAAATCTGGCCATGTCCTGCAAACCAGGTATCCGTCCATCCGCCATTATCACAGATTCGAATGGGTGCGACGCTATTAATGATGGATAAAGGTTTACTCATGCTTCAACACAACCATAGGCCTTGAAGGTATCACGGAGAATGCCGGCCTGAAATGCGCTCAGCGGCAGCGGCGGGACCGTTATCCGCCAGAGACGGTGTTAGCCAGCCCCTTCATCATTAACACTCCAAAGCGCCAAAGATATAACTGTCTGTGCTACGCTTTGCATGGCTTTCTCTAAATTCGACTCAAACTCCAGTGCTGCCGTACCGTTCGCACTATCCGTCACGCCGCGTATTTCGAGATAGGATGTTCCACTAAACTGACACGCCCGCGCCCCACCAGCTCCTTCCCAAGCCACCACTAAGGCACCTGTTTGCGTATAAATGGCTTTTCGTCTCTCACCATCTACGACATCTTCGTCGCCACTCGCAATCGGACCAAAGTGTATATGAAATCCTAACGAGGACTGTAGTGCTTGGCGGCAATTCTCCAAAACTTTCTCTGAACCGCTAAAACGTGGCAAAAGGGGCTTCCCAAATCTATTTCTAATATCATGCTCAACCGTCTCAGTAGCGATAACTACATCTCCTATGGACAGATTATCCACCAAAGCCCCAGCAGCTCCGGCGCAGATAACCAATTCCCAATGCGCTGCATCTAACAAATGTTGTGTTTGAGCTGCAAACTGCGCTTTTCCAAGCCCCCCATCTGCGACAGAAATTTCTAACTTGGGGAAGTACGTAGTCGAAAGTCTGCCCACAGTAATGGTCTTGGCTTGATAACCCTGCTCAAAACAGGTTTGCAAAAAACAGTTGATCTCCTCATGAGTTGGAATGATTGTAAGAACCTTCATCTGACTACCCAACTATCCTCTAAGGCTGGCTAACTCGTGATTCTATTAGCTCGGTGGGTTTAATCCCCAAAGGGGACGCTGTACCAAGACGAGGGCAACCCGGCGGCAATTACACTGTCCTATGGTTGACGACATAAGCAGTGTAGCACAAAGCCCCGCTTGATTTCAAGTGGGCTGGGAATTTCCCTCTATATTCCTAACAGGTGCGCCAGCAAAATCCTGACCCCGATCAGAATCAGGATAATTCCCCCGATGAGCTCCATCCGTTTGCCGAACTTTTCGCCCAGTTTATTCCCCAGCCGCAGGCCCAGCCAGGAGACCAGCCCGGTCACGATGCCGATGACCACTGCCGGAATCCAGATGGTCACGCCGATGATCCCCAGACTGAGACCGACCGCCAGCGCGTCGATGCTGACTGCAATCGAAAGCAGCACCAACGTCCAGCCGCGGGATGGGATGGGTCGTTTTTCTGCGCATCCCCGTCCGGATTGAATCCGGAGTAGACCATGCGCCCGCCCACGAAAACCAGCAAGCCGAAGGCGATCCAATGGTCATAGGCGGCGATGGTGTGCTCAATAGTCACACCGGCAAACCAGCCGAGCACCGGCATCAGGAACTGGAACAGCCCGAAGTGGAATGCCAGCCGGAAGGTCGGCCGCGGACCGGAGGTTTGCTGCTGTGTCCCCGCGCCGAGACAGACGGCGAAGGCGTCCATGGCCATGCTGAGGGCGATGAGAAAGATTTCGATGAAATTCATTTGGAACTAAGCTTCCAGATCTTGAAATCTTGCAAGATCGAGCCCCCAATGAACTCGCGCAAGATCGAGTTGTCCGGAATCAAATCCGCATCCACGGGCAGGAACCACTCGAGAAAAGCCAGCAGGCGTTTGGCCTCGATGAATTCGGGTGTGCCGCGCGGCACCTGGCGCAGGAGCGGCTCGGCCAGCGGTTGGAGGGCCGACATTTCATAAACCAGCGCCGAGTTGAACATTACGTCGGCGTTTTCCTGGTAGGGGAAGATGTACAGTTCCTCGCCGCGCCGCACCGATTCCCAGCGGGAAATCGTCTGCTGGGCGGTGTAACCGCGCTCGCGCGCGTCCCGCACGATGCGCCGGATGAGACGCGTGTCGGCGGTGGAGACGCGGTTGTGGCGGTCGAGGTTGAGCTGCGTCAGCGCCGCTCCATAGATGCGGAAGGCGCGGCCAGACAAGGATCCGGGGAGCAGGCGGGGGTCCAGCCCGTGGATGCCTTCCAGGATGATGATCTGGTCGGGGGTCAGTTGCACCGCATCGCCGGTCTCCTGTCGTCCCGCCATGAAGTCGTAGCGCGGCAGAGTCACCCTCTCCCCGGCGATGAGACGGGTCAGGTGGTCGCCAAGCTGGTTGAGATTGAGGGCTTCCAGCGCCTCGAAGTTGAACTGGCCCTTTTCGTCGAGCGGCGTTTTCTCGCGGTCAACGAAATAACTGTCGAGTTCGAGGGCTAAGGGTGAAAGACCCAGCGCCAGCAGTTGGATGGCCAGCCGCCGCGAAAAGGTGGTCTTGCCAGAAGATGAGGGCCCGGAGATGAGCACGATGCTCGCTTCCCTGCGGCGGTGGGCAATCTGACGGGCGATGTAGGTGATGCGTTGTTCGTGCAGAGCCTCCGACACGAGGATGATCTCGCGGCTGCGCCCGCCTTCGATGGCATCGTTCAAGGCCCCCACGTTGTCAATGCCCAGACGTTCCAGCCATTGCCCGTACTGGTGGAAGGTAGCCATCAGTTTGGGATAGTCTTCGATGGGTGCGATGGTGGTGGGGGCGCGCCGGCGCGGGTAGCGCAGGGTGAAGCCGCTATCGGCCGGGTTCAGGGCGAACCACTTCAAATAACCGGTGGCGGGCACCATGTAGCCGTGGTGGTAGTCCATGTGATCGCCGAGGCTGTAAAGCGTGACGTAGGGCTTGCGCCGGTGCCGCAGCAGGCTGACTTTATCGGGATAGTTCTCTTTCTCAAAATAGGCGATGGCCTCCGCCACCGGGATTTCGCGGCGCAGGAAGGGCAGGTTGGCATCCACCAGCCGCTTCATTTCCGCTTCCAGCCGCTGGAGTTCGGCCCGGTCGAGCGCCGCGCGTCCGTTGACGTGGCAATAGTAGCCGCCCGACGAGATGGAATGGTCAATGATGAGGACGGCCTCCGGGAAGAGCGCCACGAAAGCGGTTTCCAGCAGGAAGGTCAACGAGCGGCGGTAGACGCGTGCCCCGTCGGCGTCGGACATGCTGATGGGGGAGAGGCTGGCATCCATTTGGATAGGGAAGGTCAGCTCGCGCAAGTCGCCGTTGACGATGGCGGCCACCAGCGGTGCGGGGCCGGACCCGGGGTCTGCCAGCAAGAATTCCCCGGCGGTTGCGCCCCTTGGCCCGGAAAGGACGCGTCCATCCGGCAGGTGGACTTCGACAGTATCGCGTGGGGTGACGGGTTGGATTTTATTGTTCATAGGAGATTAACCACTATTGGCACAAAGGAACACGAAGGGTTAAGAAATGCGGGCGAGAAGTTTCTGGTTGTTTTCTGGTCACGATGCTCTGCGTCGAGACCCCAGCCTGGACGCTCTAGCGTCCACCAGGCGTTCGGACGCGGAGCGTCGAAACGAGGGAAATGAATTTCTCCGGTTGACGGGAATAAGTTTCCAGGGGAAGTTCGCCTTTGGTGAGCGCCAGGAGAGTCTCGGTCAGCAGTTTGTTGACCGGCGTCGGCACCCCCGCCTTTTCCCCGTAACGGACGACCGCGCCGTTCAGCCAGTCCACTTCGGACTTGCCGCGGCCCGAGTGCAGGTCAATGTGGAAGGATGGCATCTTGCCGCCCCGTCCCCCGCCGACGGCTTTCAGCATCAAGGGGCGGGCGACAAACTCCGGCAGGCGTGTCCCCAGCGCCAGCGCCCGGACGGGGACGCGCGGCAGGTCCACCACGCGGAGGCGGTTGGCTCGCATCACGGCCAGGGATTCGCGCAGCATGCGCATCTCCAGCTGGAACAGGCCGGGGTGGGCGAACACTTCCGCGGCGGTCATGTTCAGGATGGCGGCGGTGGCGTTGGTGGGCAGGTTGGTCAGCATCTTGGACCACTTCATGTCGGCGGCGCGCAGGAAGAGATGGGCATTCAATCCTGCCGCGTTGAGCGCCTCTGCTACGAACAATGAGAGCGGATGCCTGTCTGCCACGCCAACACCGCGCAAACGCTCCAGCACGATGTCGCCCACGGCGCGGCGTCCCACCGAGGAGGTGACCGTCCCGGCGATGACTTTGTCCACACCCAGAACGGCGGCGAGGGTCGGTTCGTTGTCCACGCCGTTGGAGAGACAAAAGATGGGCGGGAGTTGGTCGGCGTGGGGCCTCATCCCATCCAGTGCGGCGGCGGTGTCAAAGGATTTCAGAGCAAAAATGGCGACATCGAAGGGGCCTCTGTTCAAGGCTTCATCCAGGTCGGAAACGAATTCGACCGACGATGGACGATAGACCGCTGACGATGGGTCGTCCGTGGTCTGTCGTCTATGGTCTGCGGCCAGGTTAAGAACCAACCCTCGGTGAAGCAATTCTTCCACCGCTTTGGGCTGTTCCACGAATACCACACGGTTGCCGGTCAGGGCCAGCGACCCGCCGATATACGTCCCGATGGCACCCGCGCCGAATGTCAGAACGTTCATTTTTTCCACGTCAATCTTCCTTCCAGTGCGGGCGGTGGTCGAAATGCAACATGCGCCAGTTGTGGTGTTCCGGCTCGTAAGTGAACGTGGCGAAGGTGGTGTTGTGGAACATAAAACGCGGCCCGCTGGAATCGGCCTGGATGGGAATGCCCAGGATGGCGTACATGGTCATATTCAGGATGCCGCCGTGCGCAGCCACAAGGTAACACCCCGGCGCGCGGTCGAGGATGCGCTGGATGGCTCGCCCGGCGCGCAGGTACACTTCCCAGCGGCTCTCGCCGGTCCGCCCGAAGCGCGTATAGGGGGTCATGTACTGCGGGCGCGGGACGGCTTGATTGGCTTCCTCATCACTAAGCCCCGCCAGGAGGCCGTTGTTGATTTCCATCCATTCCGGGTCGAGTTCGAGCGGCGTGTTCAGCGCCGCGCAGACGATTTCCGCTGTCTCGCGGGCGCGGGCGAGAGGGCTGGAAAAGACCCGGTCGAAGGCGCGTCCCTCGGCTTGCCAGCGTTCGGCCAGGGCGCGCGCCTGAACACGGCCAGTCTCGGTCAGCGGGAAGTCGGCATGTCCCTGGAAACGGTTTTCCAGGTTACCGACCGACTCGCCATGCCGTAGGAAGGTGATGTTGTAGAGAGGGGAGTCAGCCATAGGGATGGAATTTTACCATCAAAAAAAAGCAGGGGCGACCAGCGGTCGCCCCTGCGGGTTCATAATTGGACCCCGTGCCTGTCCGCCAGAATTTTGATTGCTCGCTCCACCTCGGTTTTTTTTCGCAACCCGTCCCAACCCAGGGTGTCGCCGAGGGCGTTCGCCAGTTCCTCCACCAGCGGACGGGTGAGCTGCCCCAGGTAGCCCAGCAGGGTGCGGCGCAAGAGCAGGTCGTCGAGATGGACAATCTTCTCACGCTTCGCCATGGCTGCGATTTCGCCGCGCGTGTAGTGCGGATCGATTTTGATAGGCGCGGCATCTTTCCCCGCGCCGATGGGCAGGGACTTCGTGTCGGCTTTGCGCGGCAGGTCGAGGAAAGCCAGGGCGCGGTCGGTCACCTGTTCGGAGAAAGCGCGGAACGAGGTCCATTTACCGCCCACCAGCGAGTAGACCGGGATATTCCCCAGTTTGTCTTCCTGGATGTGGTGGTCGCGCGTGATCTGCCCAGCATTTATGGCTTTGGTATACGCCAGCGGGCGAACGCCGGAGAAGCGGAAAACGATCTGCTCGCGGCTGACTTTGATGCCGGGGAAGACGCGCCCCACCATCTCGATGAAATAGTCCACTTCCTCTTCGGTACAGCGGGCAGAGTCAGGGTCTTCAATCGGCAAGTCGGATGTGCCGATCATCACTTTGTCGAACAACGGGAAGATGAGCACGATACGCCCGTCTTTGTTCTCGAAGAAGAACTCGTGGTCGCCGATGGCTTCGCGCAGTTCGGGGTTATCGAGCACCAGGTGCGAACCTTTGGTCGGGCCAACGTAATGCGTCGGCAGGCCAAGGGTCCGGTTGGTTCCGTCAATCCAGGGACCGGCGGCGATAACGATCAGGCGCGGGGAGATGACCCCGACCAGGCTGACATAGTTGAGGGCGCGGGCATGGTCGCCTTCTTTTTCTGCATCGAGCAGGAGTTCGAGGGTCAGGCGTTCGGGCGAGAGGAGGATGCCATCGTAATAGGTGGCAGCGTAGCGGATGCCGGGATTCAGGCGCGGGTATTTCTTCAGCGCGCTGGCGTGCCCGTCGAAGACGTGGCACGGCACGGCGCGGGTTTTGCCGGTAAAGGCGTCGTAGAAGATAAGCCCGACTTTGATAATCAACCCGCCGCGTTCGGAGGGCTTTTCCAGCCAACCGAGGAACTTGAGCGGGGCGTTCAGCAGGCCGGAGAAGATCTTGAAGATGGGGATGGTGGTGGGCAGCGGCTGGACCAGGCTGGGCGCGTTCTGGATCATGCGGTTGCGTTCTTGCACGGCTTCTCGCACGTTTTCGAGGTAGCGGATGCCGCCGTGAGCCATGCGTGAGGAGGCTGCCGATGCGCCGGAGCAGAAGTCGCCGCGGTCAACGAGCAGGGTGTCCACGCCCTGGAGGGTCAGGTCGCGGAAGGTGCCGACGCCGTTGATTCCGCCGCCGACGATGAGCACGGCGGGTGAGTGGGACTTGAGGGAGGTGAGGATGTCTTGTCGATTCATGGTTTCTTTCCAGCTGCGCCCCTACAAAAAATTATTCTATCCAATCAAACGTGCGCGTTACGGCTTTCTTCCAGCCCGTATAGAGCGTATTACATTTCTCAACAGGCATGGACGGTTTCCATTCCTTGTCCTTGCCCCAGTTGGCACGCAGTTCGTCGTAATCCTTCCAGAACCCAACCGCCAACCCGGCCGCGTAGGCCGCTCCCAGGGCGGTCGTCTCGG
>JAPLGV010000100.1:0-6424 GCA_026389975.1 Chloroflexota bacterium | reverse complement strand
GCATCAGCATTTCGTTGAAGACCATCCCGCCATCCACTTTCAGGGCGGTCAGCTTGACGCCGGAATCTTTCTCCATAGCGTCCAGCACTTCACGGGTCTGGTAGGCGGTGGCCTCCAGCACGGCGCGGGCGATGTGTCCCTTGTTCACGTACCGCGTCATGCCGACGATGGCGCCCCGCGCGTCTGACCGCCAGTAGGGGGCGAACAGACCGGAGAAGGCCGGGACGAAGTAAATCCCGCCTGCATCATCCACAGACCGAGCGAGGGTTTCCACATCGGACGATTTTTCGATTATCCCCAAATTATCGCGCAGCCACTGGACGAGCGCCCCGGCGATGGCAATCGAGCCTTCCAGGGCATAGACGGCCTTCTCGTTACCGATCTTGTAACCGAGCGTGGTCAGCAGTCCGTTTTTGGAAAGGACGGGTTTCTCGCCGGTGTTCATGAGCATGAAACACCCCGTGCCGTAGGTGTTCTTGGCTTCGCCGGGGTTGTAGCAGGTCTGGCCGAAGAGCGCCGCCTGCTGGTCGCCCAGGTCGCCTGCCAGCGGGACGCCGCCCAGCCCGCCTTTGGCGTTGCCGTAAACTTCCGACGAAGAGCGGATTTCGGGCAGCATTACGCGGGGAATATCAAGGATTCGGAGAATTTCATCATCCCAGTCGAGCGTTTTCAGGTCCATCAATAACGTACGAGATGCATTGGTCACGTCGGTGACATGCGCACCGGTCATGTTCCAGAGCACCCAGGTGTCCATGTTGCCAAAGAGCAGTTCGCCCTTTTCAGCCCGTTGGCGCGTCCCGGGGAGGTTATCCAAGATCCATTTGATCTTCGGCCCGGAGAAATAAGTCGCCAGCGGCAGGCCGGTCTTGGCCCGGAAGCGGTCCTGCCCGCCAGCTCTTGCCAGTTCGTTGCAGATGGCATCCGTGCGCGTGTCCTGCCAAACGATGGCATTGTAGACCGGTCGCCCGGTCTCGCGCTCCCAGACGACGGTAGTCTCGCGCTGGTTGGTGATGCCGATGGCGGCGATGTCGGCAACATCCGCGCCGGATTTATCCAACGCGCCGCGCACCACGCGCTGGGTGCGCTCCCAGATTTCGAGGGCATCATGTTCCACCCAGCCGGGCTTCGGGTAAATCTGCTCGTGTTCTTTCTGGTCCAAAGCAATGATGTCCCCGGCGTGATCGAAAAGGATGCAACGCGTGCTGGTGGTGCCCTGGTCAATGGCAGCGACGTATTTTGGCATGGCGACTCCTGATATCACGAATGAGACGAATTTACGAATGGGGCGAATAAGGACTTAATTGGCAATCCTGATGTATTCGACTCGCCGCGAACCGAAATTGATCAAGATGCCAAGCCGCAGACCAGTTGCTTTGAGATAAGACAAAAGTTGTTGCTTGAATAGATCATTCAGGCTGGCGACGGCTTTCAATTCAATAACGATTTTTCCATCTACAACCAGGTCAAGATAGTAGGTTCCTATCATTTTTTCCCTGTAGAGGACCGTAATACTTCTCTGGGTTTCATATGGGATCTCTCGGACTTCCAATTCAGCAATCATTGCACGATGATAGATTTCCTCACTAAAACCAGGGCCTAGGCGATTATGGACTTCAAAAACTGCTTCCATGATGCAATAAGACAAATCTGGATATACTACATCCGGTCCGGCGAGTTTCCTTGCTTTATTCGTGCCATTTGTTTCATTCGACATTATTTGTGATGCCCCGTCTTTATTCGTGTTATTCGGTTCATTCGCCATTATTCGTGATACTCCAATCTCTTGCCCCGGCTAAAAATGCCTTTCCCGGCATGGACTTTTTTCCCGCCGGTTGGACTTCTTCCAGGATGAGAATCCCCTCGCCCGTGCCGAGGGCGGGGTGTCCCTCGACGGTGAGCCTGCGTCCCATGCCGGGGTTTTCCCCCCCGCCGACGCGGGCGTGCAGTATCTTCAGCGGCGCGCCGTTCCAGTCGAACCAGGTCCCCGGCCAGGGATGGAAGGCACGCACGCGGCGTTCCAGTTCGATTGCAGGTTTTGTGAAATCCAGCAGGCCGTCTTCTTTCTTGAGTATCGGGGCATATGTCGCGCCTTCTTCGGGCTGGGGTCGGGGGACAAGTTCACCGCTAAGATAACGCGGCAGGGTTTCGAGCAGGAGTTCCGCTCCGAGCGGCGCCATTTTCTCGAAGAGCGAGCCGCCGGTGTCATCGGGGGCAATCGGGAGTGCGCGTTGACTGAGGATCGGGCCGGTATCCACGCCCGGGTCCATTTTCATGATGGTGATGCCGGTCTCTTTGTCTCCGGCCAGGATGGCGGCCTGGATGGGGGCCGCACCGCGTCCCCTCGGAAGCAGCGACCCGTGGACGTTGACGCAGCCGTAGCGCGGCAGGTCGAGCACCGCTGGGCGTAGGATCTGCCCGAAGGCGGCCACGACGATCAAATCCGGAGCCCAGGCCTGGAGTTGGGTCATGGCTTCGGGGAAACGTAACTTTTCGGGCTGCATGACGGGAATGCCGAGGCGGAGTGCTGCCTCTTTAACGGCCGGCAGGCGCAGGCTCCCGCCGCGCCCCGCCGGGCGATCTGGCTGGGTTACCACGCCGACGAGCGGGTAACACCTCGCGAGCGCGTCCAGCGTCGGGACGGAAAAGTCAGGGGAGCCCATGAAGACGATACGCGGTTGATGAGTCACGCTATAATTCTACTGCCTTTTTAGGAAAAGGTTAACGCAACTCTCATAAAAACCAGTACTTAAGTGCCTGTAAATCGGTTGCTTTTTGTCCGGATTAGATGTAAAATACTCCAAACTTCCAAACGATTTCATACTATCAGGAGAAACTTATGACTCAACAACCGATTAATTCCGAAATCACCAGTGACGATAAACTGTGGGCGTTGCTGGCCTATCTTTTCACCCCAATCGTCCCCGTTATTTTACTGCTGATGGAAGACAAGAAGAATCGTCCCTTCATTAAGGCCCACAATGCCCAGGCCTTAGCTTGGGGTATCGTTCTCTGGGTGGTGACCATCATTCTAAGCTTCGTTGTCGTCGGGGCGTGCGTTGGTATAGCTGGTGTTGTCATGAACATTATCTGGGGTATTAAAGCCTACCAAGGTAATTATGTCAACATCCCGTTGATCACCGATTTTGTCAAGAAACAGAACTGGGCCTAAAATACATACTGTAATTTGTTAATACAAGAAGCCTGCCTTGCGGCGGGTTTTTTCAGTTTAATAGTGCAACGTTTTTTCATAAAAATCGTTATATGTGATAGGCTTATTTCATTGTAAACCATCCAGAAGGAGAGTAATAATATGCCTGCCAAGAAATCCACCCCTCCCGTCGAGTCCATCGTGCCTCCGGCCGAGCCAGTTGCTCCGGTCCCCATGCCAGTACCGCCTGCTCCGGTAACGCCTTACGTCCCGCCCCAGCCGCCCCCATCCGGGTCGGGGAAACCCGGGATGGTACAAGCCATTGCAATTATGACACTCATCAATGGGATTTTGAACATCCTTTATGGTTTGAGCGTAACTGCCGCAATTGTCCTCGGTACGCTTTTTATAGGTATCATTTGTGCGCCAGTCACCATCTTGCCTGTAGTGCTGGGGATCTTCGAAATCGTCTACGCAGCCAAGTTAATCGCTAACCCGCCTCAGCCTGTCAAACCATCTCAAACGATTGCCATTCTTGAGATTGTTGCTGTCGTGTCAGGGAATGTAATCTCTGCGGTTGTAGGCGTCCTAGCGCTGGTCTTCTATGCCGACGCTAACGTCAAGGCATATTTTGCCAGGCTCAATGGCCAGGCGTAATATAAAACTTACTTGCCAACAGGACCCCGCTGGTGAGAGGGGTCCTTTGGTTAAGATATGCAACGTTTACAATGGGATTTCGTTATATGGATAGCCTCATTTGAATGCAATTACTTTATGAAGGAGGAAGCTATGACTAACGATAATCAATTGACGCCCCCTTCCGAACCACGTCCCGCGTTGGCTGCACCGCAGACGCCGTCAGTCCCGGCCCAGCCGCTCTCGTCGGCTGAAGAGCGTACTTGGAGTCTGCTGGCCCACCTGAGTGTCCTGCTCAACCTAATTACCGGCTTCGCCGGTCCGATTGCGGCGCTGGTTATTTATCTGATCTATAAGGATCGCTCGCGCACTGTTGCCTACCATGCTCTGCAAGCAATGATCTTTCAGTTGATCTGGTGGTATGGTGGAGGATTGTTGATTGGCGCGATGTGGGCGATTGTGGGCGCACTCTCGGCCATACTGATCGGCGTGATACTGATCCCGATAGCGATTGTGATGACCCTCGTTCTGGCGCTCCTGCCGATGGGTGCGGTTATCTACGGCATCGTCGGGGCGATCCAAGTCAACCAGGGACAGGATTTCAAGTACTGGCTGGTGGGTGACTGGGTGCGCGGCACGCTCACGGGTGCGTAACTCTATCTTTCCTCCATTTGACCGGCGCGGCAACGCGCCGGTTTTCGTTACTCTGCCATGTAATTTTAACTTGACTCTCGTCCGTCTTGCGTTACAATGTACTATACTTTACAATCGAATGGCAGCAGGGAAGAGACTTTCTTGGTAGTGACGACTTTAGTCGTCAGATAGCGACTACACCTGTCCTGGCGGGTGGTGCCAGGGAAGTCGCTACTACGATTTAGAGAGCACCGAAGGGGCAAACCCGGAACAGGCGAGTCCGGGCGAAACTCTCAGGTAAAAAGGACCCTGCGCCAGATTCCTCTGGAAAGTCCCCTGCGGGGATAACATCCCCGCTCCGGGACACCGTCGGGGCAATCCTTCGGCTGCGGCCTTCGCAATCTTTTAAGGCCTCCGCTCAGGAGAATCTCTCAGGTTGATAACAGAGGGCGCACATTCTGTCTACGTGCGCCCTCTTTGTTTTGCCAAAACTACCCTTCGAGGAGACGCAAGATGAATATTCTTTCCAATCTCAAGTACACCAAGACCGATGAGTGGTTCGACCCGGCGACCGGAGGCATGGGCCTGAGCGATTATGCCCAGGGCCAGCTCTCGGATATCGTCTTTGTGGAAATCGTGGTCGGCGTCGGCGAGACGCTCGCGCCGGGCAAGGCGATTGCTTCGGTCGAGTCGGTCAAGGCCGCTGCGGAGACGTACGCATCGGCCAGCGGTAAGGTGGTGGCTGTGAATGAAGATCTGAGCGGCAACCCCGAAGTTCTAAACAAAGACCCGTATGGCCAAGGCTGGATGGTCAAGGTGGAAGGCGCAGAAGCCTCCGGTCTGATGGACGCCGCTGCGTACACTAAGTATTGCGAAGAACGAGCGCATTAATTTCATGCGCCGTTGCAAGGAGAATCTATGACCTATATCCCGCATTCCCCCAAAGAGCGGGACGCGATGCTTGCCGCCATTGGCGTGAAAGGCCTGGAAGACCTGTTCAAGGATATCCCAGCCAAGCACCGCTTCCCGAAACTGGACCTGCCGCCTGCGCTGACCGAGATGGAAGCCGCCGCCGAACTGGGCGAACTCTCCATAGGCAATGAGAACGTCCGCACGGACCTGGTCTGTTTCCTCGGCGCGGGAGCGTACAACCACTACATCCCTGCCGCGGTGGACCACATCCTGCTGCGCGGCGAGTTCTACACCGCGTACACGCCTTACCAGCCGGAAATCTCACAGGGCACTTTGCAGGCTATTTTCGAATACCAGAGCCTGATCTGCGCGCTGACCGGAATGGAGGTTTCGAACGCCTCGCACTATGACGGCGCCACGGCTGTGGCCGAGGCGGCCAACATGGCCTACGCCCAGTTCCGCGGCAAGCGGAATAAGGTGGTCATCTCGCCATCCGTTCACCCGCAGTACCGCGCTGTCCTGCGCACATACGTCCAGGATATGGGCCTGACCATCGAAGGCGACACTCTGTCCGCCGACCAAATTCCTAATCCCCAATCCCTAATTACCTTAATTGACGAGAACACCGCCCTGGTCATCGTCCAATACCCGGACTTTTTCGGGCGCGTTTACGATTTCACCAAACTCATTGAACTCGCCCATGGCAAGGGCGCGCTGGTGTGTGTGGCCGCCAACCCGACCGCCCTGGCGCTCTTCAAAACTCCCGGCGAGATGGGCGCCGATATCGTCGTTGGCGAAGGCCAGCCGCTTGGCATTCCGCTCTCGTTCGGCGGCCCGTACTTGGGCTTCTTCACCACCCGCAAGCAGTACATCCACAAGATGGCCGGACGCCTGGTCGGGGAGACGGTGGACAACCGCGGCCAGCGCGCCTTCGTGCTGACCCTGACCGCCCGTGAACAGCACATCAAGCGCGAGCGCGCCATCTCCAATATTTGTTCAAACCAGGGGTTGCTGGCGCTGGCTGCCGCCGTGTACCTGTCGCTGCTTGGGCAGACCGGCCTGCGCCAGGTGGCCGAACTGTGCTACCACAAGGCT
>JAPLGV010000395.1 GCA_026389975.1 Chloroflexota bacterium | reverse complement strand
CCGGCGCGGGGATTACCGGGAAAATCCTTGGCATCGAACGAGTCCCGGTGGTGAAAAACCAGGCCATGTCGGCCTACGAGCCGCGCGCCATCAAAGGGACGGGCGTCACTTTTGCCACCTCTCCCCAGGGAGCGGACCACACCTGCGGACTGACCATCCGCGACAAGATCAAC
The DNA here is from genome assembly GCA_026389975.1 of Chloroflexota bacterium. GTDB lineage: Bacteria > Chloroflexota > Anaerolineae > Anaerolineales > Villigracilaceae > UBA877. Next base: position 1,805 of record JAPLGV010000395.1, on the reverse strand, counting down.
CATCTCCTGCCAGCTGGCCAGGTGGAACTTTCTCTCAAGAAGCAGATTGCCATGGCCGGGTACGACTGCCTCGGCGTGTGCATCTTTTCGGCTTTCGGCTTTGCCGTTGCGCCGCCGGAAACTATTCGGGATTTCGTCAATGCCCGCTACGGCTGGGGCGTGGACGCGTCTATCCTGCAAATGCTGGGCAAGCAGACCATCGAAATGGAACTGGAGTTCAACCGGGGGGCGGGTTTCACCAAAGCCCATGATCGTCTTCCCGAATGGATGACGCGCGAACCCCTCCCGCCGCATAATGCGGTTTTCGATGTGCCAACGGAGGAGCTGGATAAGATTTTTGAGTGGTAAGCCATTTAAAAAAATTGCCCTCCCCTGTCCGCAGGACATGGGAGGGGAGGGCGGGGGTTGAGCCACCAAAGAGAGTTGAACTCTTGACCTGGCGTTTACGAAACGTCTGCTCTACCAACTGAGCTATGGTGGCGGGTGTTAAACGAAATGTTATTTCGTTCTACAGCGGCGGGATTATACTATAGGTGCCCGAGCCCTTCAAGGTGACGGGCACATGTTATACTCAAAGGGTGAACATCGCCATGCTTTCCTACCACACCTGCCCGCTGGCCACCCTGGGCGGCAAAGATACCGGCGGGATGAATGTCTACGTGCGCGACCTGACGATGGAACTGGGCCGCATGGGCATCCACGTGGATGTATTCACCCGTTCGCAGGATGAACACGTGCCGCACGTGCTGCACGACCTGGGGTTTGGCAACCGCGTCGTCCACGTGCCAGCCGGGCCTGAGGTCCCGTTACCGAAACGGGAACTGGCCGGGTATATTCCGCAGTTTGTGGACGGCGTCCGCCAGTTCGCGGAGGGGAAAAGGATCAAGTACGACCTGCTCCACAGCCACTACTGGATGTCGGGACTGGCTGCCGGAGCATTATCGGACCTGTGGTCGGGTGTGCCAATCCTGCACATGTTCCACACGCTGGGGGAGATGAAGAACCGGGTGGCCCGCAGCGAGGCGGAGCGGGAAGGCGCCTACCGGCTGGACGGCGAGCGCCAGGTGCTCGCCCGCGCCGACCGCATTATTGCTGCCACTCTGGCCGAGCAAGCCCAACTCGAATGGCTCTATAAAGCCGAACCCCGCAAGGTGACGGTCATCCCGCCCGGAGTGGACACCAGCCACTTCTATCCCATCCCGGCGGATGAAGCCCGCCAATATATCGGCCTGACTCCGGATGCCCGCATGATTTTGTTTGTCGGACGCATCGAGCCGCTCAAGGGTGTGGACACGCTCATCCAAGCGGTCGCCTGCCTGCGGATTAAGAATTTGAAGGAACCGGTGCACCTGGCCGTCATCGGCGGCGACCCGGAGGCCGCCCCCGCTGAAATCAGTGAAGAGATGGTCCGTTTGCAGAAATTGTGCGACGATCTAACCGTCGGCAAGATGGTGGTCTTTCTCGGCAAGCGCGGACAGGATACCCTGCCGTATTATTACTCCGCCGCCGAAGTGGTGGTGATGCCCTCGCACTACGAGTCGTTTGGCATGGTGGCGCTGGAAGCCATGGCCTGCGGCACACCGGTCATTGCCTCGCAGGTGGGCGGACTGGCTTTCCGGGTGCAGGACAGCGTGACGGGTTACACCGTCCCGGACGGGGACGACGACATCCTGTGCGAAAAACTGGCGCTCATCTTGGGCGACGAGTCCCTGCGCCAGCGGATGGGCTGCAACGCTGCCGAGTATGCCCGGAATTATGATTGGGAGAAGATCGCCAGGCAGATTGTGGGGGTGTATGAGGAGTTG
>JAPLGV010000242.1 GCA_026389975.1 Chloroflexota bacterium | reverse complement strand
GGTCATTTGAGTTTCTCCTCTAGTGAAATCTTTGTATCGCTTGGAAAATGGCCTGCACGCCGAAGTCCAGCGCGACCACGGGGACGCGCTCGTCGGCGGCGTGGATGGTCCCGATGAAGCTGAAATCGTCAGGCAATTGGAGCGGGGTGAAGCCGTAAGTCTGGATGCCAAGTTTTGTGAAAAAGCGCGCGTCGGTAACGCCGCTCATTACGTAAGGCACAGCAATCCCCTGCGGGTCGAACTCTTTGATCACTGCGCCGAGCGTGTCGAACAGGCCCATGTTCGGGGTAGCCGGTCCGGGCTCGTACTCCAGCACTCCCAGGTCGAAGTCTGTGCCGAGCAGGGCGTGCATTTCATTTTTCATATCTTTGGGCGTAAAGCCGGGGAGCAGGCGTCCGTCCAGACCGATGGACACCTCGGAGGGAATGACATTAACCTTATCGCTGGCTTTCAGGATAGTCGGGCTGATGGTGTTGTGGAGCAATGGCGCGAAGATACTTCCGCGCTCGCCGAGGGTCCCGATGATTGCTTCGGCCAGCAAGGGGCTGGTCAAGGCTCGGACGGCGAGTCCGGTGACGCCGCCCAGGGCGTCGGCAATGCTGGTCAGCATCAGGCGGACGGCGGGCGTCAGGTGGTAGGGCAGTTGTTTCTGGTCGAGTAGGCTCAGGGTCCGGGCGAGTTTCGCCATGGCCTGGTGGTGGACCGGCATCGAGCCGTGCCCACCGCGTCCGTGGAAGGTGACTTTCATCCAGCAGCATTGTTTTTCAGCCACCATGATGGGGACCATGCGCTTGCCGCCCATGCTCATGTTGAAGCCGCCGAACTCGCCAAAAGCGTATTTGACATCCTTGAACAGATCGGCGTGTTCGTTGACCAGGAAGCGGCTGCCGTAGTCGCCCCCGGCCTCCTCGTCGGCGACGGCGCAGAAGATCACGTCACCGGGCAAAGTGGCTTTCTCGGCCTTGGCTTTCAGGAAGGCGGCCAGCAGCATGGCGACCCCGCTTTTCATATCCAGCGCGCCGCGGCCCCAGATGTAGCCGTCCATGATGCGGCCCTCGAAGGGCGGATGGGTCCACTGCTGGCCCTCGGTGGTGACCACGTCCACGTGGCCGTAGAGCAGCAGCGGCGGAGCCTTTCCTTCGCCTTTCAAGCGGGCAATCAAGTTGGGGCGTTCGGGCGTTGTGGCAAGGAGGGTGGTTTCAACCCCGGCATCTTTGAGCAAGCTGTTGAGGTACTCGATGCACGGGCGCTCGTTGCCGGGTGGGTTGGTGGTGTCGAAGCGGATCAGGTTTTGGAGCAATTCGGCGGGGCGCTGGTGGACGGGGGCGTTGGTCTTCGACATGATTTTCTCCTGTGGGATGTGGGGCAATAAATGACGCCTGCATGGCACTATCTTATAGCAGAATGGGGGCGGCGTCAAACCAGTCCAGGTTTTCCTCTTTTTACGATGCGCTGCGTCGGAACGAGAGAGGCGAAAGGGATTAGCGGTTTAATCAGGGTGTGTTGGCGGACTTCTGCCGCAATCCGCTGGCCCACCGTCGCACCGGCGTCAGGCGCAAGGCCAGCAGGAGCAGGAGCAACAGCCCCCATAACAGTGGCTGCAGAATATCACCGCTCAAGGTGAATAGATTGCCTTTTTTGGCCCAAGCGTAGTGGAGGATGTCCAGCACTCCGGCAAGGTAAACCAGGCAGTGCAGGTTGGTCCACTTGGGACCCAGTTTCTTCATCCACCAGCGGGAGGAGGTGACTGCCAGCGGGAGCAGAAGGATGAATGTGGCGAGACCTACGATGGCGTAGGGTTTCTTCAAAACGATGCCGCCAATCAACTGCAGGTTGAAGCCATAGTCCAGGCCGATAAATGTCAGCACATGCAGGCTGGCAACCATGAAACAATAAAGCCCCAGAGCGCGGCGGCGTTTGAGTGGCTCGCGCCAGCCAAACAGCGTATAGAGCGGGGTGCAGGCCAGTGAGGCGATCAGGAAGTAGACGGCGATATGTCCCAGCCGCTGCTCGATATCCTGGATGGGGTTGACGGATAACCTGCCAGCGAAATAGTCATAGGGAATCCACGCCAGTGGCAGCCAGCCGAGAATGTGGATGACGACCTGAAGCCAGGTGATTTTTGGCTTTGTCCTGCTAATAGTTGGCACGCAAGTCCATCCCCGTATAGAGGCTGGCTACCTCGTCGGCGTAGCCATTGAACATCAGCGTCGGGCGGCGGCTCAATTCGCCAATGCGCCGTTCACTGGCCTGGCTCCAGCGCGGGTGGTCCACTTCGGGGTTGATGTTGGAGTAGAAGCCGTATTCGTTCGGCGCAATCGTGTTCCACATCGTCTGCGGCCGCTGCTCGGTCAGTTCGATTTTAACTATCGCCTTGATGCTCTTGAAGCCGTACTTCCATGGCACCACCAGCCGCAGAGGCGCGCCGTCTGGATTGGGCAGGGACTGTCCGTAGAGGCCGGTGGCGATGATTGTCAGACGCTGCATGGCCTCGTCCAGGCGCAGGCCCTCGTTGTACGGCCAGGGGTAGAGCGGATCCCCTTCGCCGGGCATGCGGGTCTTATCCATCAGGGTGACGAAGCGCACATATTTGGCGCTGGTCATCGGCTGAACTTCATTCAGCAAGTCGCCCAGCTCGAACCCGGTCCACGGGATGACCATGCTCCAGGCTTCCACACAGCGCAGGCGGTAGACGCGTTCCTTCTGCTCGAACTTGAGCAGGTCTTCGAGAGCGTAGGTTTTCGGGTTTTGGACCAGCCCGCCGACCTCCACCGCCCAGGGTGTGGTCTTGAAATTCGCTGATAACGGGGCAACAGCCTGCTGGTTGGTGGAGAACTCATAGTAGTTGTTGTAATTCGTGATTTCATCGAATGTGTTGAGCGGGTTGCCCAGTTCGTCGGTGGTTTGACCCTGGGCGTTATCGGGCTCAGGCGGACTTTGCGTCGGCGTCGCGGACCCGGAGCCGGTTCCCGTTGTGGAGGGGAGCTTCAATCCGCAGGCTGCCAGGAATGCGGCTGCACTGACAATCCCGGCCGCCTTCAAAAAATCCCGGCGGGAGAGATAAACGCTATGGGGCGTGATCTCGGAGGATGGTACGGTAATGTGTTTGAGTTTGCGTTCCATGATTGGCTCCTGTAAACTAAAACGGGTAAAACAAGACTGAAGTAGTCCAATTTTAGCAAGTTTTGGTTAAGAACCCATTAGAACGCCAACAAAATGCT
>JAPLGV010000435.1 GCA_026389975.1 Chloroflexota bacterium | reverse complement strand
GTAACCAGGTAGAGGTCCAACGCCTGGAACAATTCGCTAATCTGTGGATATAAATCCAGATAGAAATGAGAGTATGGCACTTGCATAGCATCCAAACCTGCCTTCACATAGCCGCGCGCCGGGCCGGAGAGCAAAACATACAATTCGGGGATCTGCGCTTTTAACTCCCTGATTGAAGCGAGAAAAACATCGGGGCCTTTCACCAGCTTGGGCTCAAGCCCCTCGCCCCAGCCAACACCATCTTTTTGAAAGGAACCAATCACAAAAGCCGATTGTGGAATGCTCAATTTCTGGCGCGCAGCAATTTTTGTTTCAGCGCTGCCAAAAGGGAAAAAATCCAGATTAACGCCAATCGGGATCAGAAAAACTTTGGCAGGCTCAATGCCGGTTTGTAAAATGGCTTCCCGCATCTGGCTATGTGAGACCTGGATCCGGGAAATCCGCTCATGATGTCTGCTGAGAGCCGTGTAAACCTGGTCGAACTGGGGCTCCCCGGTATCAGGCAGACCGTGAAAGTACGAAAAGCCGATGCGATGGCGCAAGGACCGCCAATCATCATAAAGCAAGAAAGAAAGGTCAGCAAAGAAAATAGATTGATGTATTGAAGCATTCCGCCACTTTGAATGGACAACGCGGATGCCAAGTTTGCGGGCAATCTTGCTGATCTCACGCATTTCCCCATCCAATACCCAACCGGCGTTATCTCCGGCTAATATCAGGCGTGAATAGGGTTTCAAACCCAATGAGGCCAATTTCAGTATTTTATTGTAGGTTTGTCGAAGTATTGGATGCATGAAGATTAACACAGCTCCAGAATTGTAGGATATTTTGCACATACTTCGCGGAGCGATGGAATGGTAATTTTGCTCTGACGAAGTTCATACTCATCTACCAGGCGATTAGCCAATGCCGGAATCTCATCTGCTTCACTGAAGCCAAAGCCCGCCTCCTGCACAATTTCGGGGTGACCGCCGCTCTGCAGGAAGATGGCAGGCAGGCCGCAGTTCAACGCTTCGATTAACGAGTTTGAGCAAGGGATCATTCTTGCTGGTGGTGAGATAAATATCATGCTGCCGAAAAAGCTCACCCATTTGCTGTGAGCCAACCGGCGGGATCATGCGAATGTTGCGAAATTGAATAGGGCTGCGGCCAACAAACGTAAAATCGTAACGTTCCCAATCAAGATGTTCATCCAGCCATTGGTAAACCGGCGCGCCCTTGTTGATATTATCCGACCAGCTTGAAGCGATCAGGCGGATTTTGCGCTCGCGCGAAAAAGCAAACCGTCCGTGAGGATTAAAGATCTCCGCATCGACAGCGTTAAGAATCACCACCGGGTTTTTAAATTCCAGACCCAATTGCAGGTGCTTTTCCAGGCTGTAATGTGACTGGAAGATGGTTTTATCCGCCATTTCGCGGTTGACGCGCCAGATGTTCCGATCCACGCCATCATTGCGACCTCGATAGGTATCGATTGGGCCGTCCACCCGATGAACGTATAAAACTGAATTCCGGCGCAAACGCCTGAGGCGGCGCTCGTCAAAATTAAACGAATTCATCAGGCAAGCGCGGGTGGTGCTTGAAATCGAGTTGTTCTCGACCTTCAAGCCATCCGCTTCGGCCGCGCGCCAAAAGGCTCGTAAGAACTGGTGGCCGCCTCCCGTGGGCGGCGGGGCAAATTCATGAAAAATAGCCAGGTCGGCTTTCTGTGTTCGAGCAATAGCCCGACACCGATATAAGTCATACTCAAATTGAAGGGTTTGAACGAGTGTTCGCATGGCACGGGTTAGAATTGACATTCCAACTTGTTTCTCCAACATAGTTCAAGCGGTGCTTCCCAACTGAGGGGCGAAATTCCAGACCGCTGTTTGAGTTTATCGGTTGAGAGCACAGAATAAAGAGGGCGTTGAGATGGCGAAGGGTAATCAGCCGCGGTAACATGACCTAACGCGGTGACATTTCCCAATGGAGCAAGCGCTCTCTGTAGTTCCCAGCCGACCTGCCCATTTTTACCAAGAAGAAGTATCCGCGTCTTATCTTGCATTCTCCGCATTTTAATAACACACCGCATCTTTCAGATATTTACCCTGTTGATCTTTAGGAGAAAGAATCGGCAATTGTCCATTTAATAAAGGCCATTC
>JAPLGV010000194.1 GCA_026389975.1 Chloroflexota bacterium | reverse complement strand
GATACGGAACAACATCCATTCTGTCAGCATGTGCCGGCGGACTACCGAATGTGCGGCCGCGAGTCCGGTCTCGGTCAGGTGAATTGTTTTGCGTCCCGTACCGGTAATCCAGTTGTCACGTTCCATGCGCTTCAGGGTTGTCGCCACGGTGGCAGGCGCGACCGACAACATCTCAGCCAGGCGCGCCGCGACAATCTCCCCGAAATCGCGTTCCATGACTTGCATCATCATCAGGTAGTTTTCCACCGTGGGGGTGGGCCGGATCTGTACTGCTGGTTTGGCTTGTTGTGACACACATCACCCGAATTCGATTATTATGGTATTATATACTGATAACATAAGTTAGTATATACTAATATCAATGATGTTGCATGACTGATTTATTCTATCATATAGAATGATTACTCGTGCGAGCAACCAAGGCACATTTACTGATAGGGATACGTCATGATCATAGGAACGCTTTTATCTTCTCCTGTCGAAACAGATTTGAAAATAACCGCTATTGACGGCGAAAAAAATCTGAATGTTAAACTGCGTCAGTATGGCTTGTTCATCGGCGACCAAGTGCGGGTACTGCGGCTGGCCCGACTTGGCGGCCCAGTGCTGATCGAGGCCAACGGCCGGGAAATCGCGTTGGGACGCGGGATTGCGGGCAAGATCTCCGTAGAGGCAGTCTGATGCGCTTCGCCCTGATCGGCCAGCCCAACTGCGGAAAAAGTACCCTCTTCAATCAGGTTGCCGGCTACAAGGCCGAGACCGGGAATTTCCACGGGACGACGGTCTCGTTCACCGAAAGCAAGGTGCGCCTGGCCGGGGAAGTTAGCCACCTGGTGGACCTACCCGGAACCTACACCCTGGCTGGCACCAATCCTGCTGAAACCGAAACACAGCGCTATCTCCAGTCCAGGCAGGTGGATGTCATTATCAATGTCTCGGATGCCTCCCACCTGGCCCAGGGGCTGGACCTGACCCTCGAGTTGATGGCTCTGGGCCGCCCAATGGTGCTGGCATTAAATATGATGGATGAGGCCAAACGGATCGGCCTGCGCATGGACGGGCCGGGGTTGGCACAGGAACTCGGGATCCCGGTGATGCCGTTGATTGCCAGCAAAGGACAGGGCGTTCTGTCCCTGTTCACGAAAGCGCTGTCCCAGTCCCGCCAAACCGGGCCAACGTCTATGAAAGTGCAAATTCCACAGGAGGATTCACTGCGTCACCGGCTGGCTGGTGAGTTGGCCGCTAAATATGTCAACCAGGGGGAACGGCGATTGACCTTGCGCGACCGTCTGGATGATCTTTTACTCCACCCGGTATGGGGCTATGTTTTCATGGCCTTCATCTTGTATCTCTTTTTCCAGGTGGTGTACGGGATTGGCAGTTCGATCGAGCGTCCGGTCCTGGCTACCTTCAACGGCTGGACTGACCAGCTGCTCCAAAAGGTCGGGGGGCAAACGCTGGGGGGTGAACTGATCTTTGGTTTGCTGCAGGGCATTTCCGGAGGTCTGGCGATCGCCTTGCCTTATCTCGTGCCTTTCCTCTTTGGCCTGGGACTGCTTGAGGATATCGGTTACCTGCCGCGCATCGCTTTCCTGATGGACGGGCTGATGCACCGCCTCGGTCTGCACGGCAAAGCCATCGTCCCATTTATCCTGGGCTATGGTTGTAACATCCCGGCGGTAATGTCCACCCGCATACTGGAAGAGCGCCAGGATCGCTTCCTGGCCGCCGCGCTGGCCGTCCTGGTCCCCTGCTCGGCCCGTCTGGCAGTTGTGTTCGGCCTGGTTGCCTTTTATCTCGGTCCGCTCTGGGCGCTGGCGATCTACCTGTTCAACATCCTTGTCATCGCTTTCATGGGACGGCTCCTTTCCCGCCTCCTGCCGGAGGAAACCCCCGGTCTGATCATGGAGATGCCGGTCTACCGTATTCCCACTTTCAAAACGGTTTTTGGGAAAGCCTGGTTCCGCGTGCGCGAGTTCCTGGTGGTAGCATGGCCGCTCTTGATTGTCGGGTCTCTCGCTCTGGCACTCCTCACCTACTTCAACATCAGCCCAGCGCTCAACTGGACGCTGCGCCCGGTCACCTGGTTATTGGGCCTGCCCGCTGAGACAGGCGTCCCGCTGATCTTCGGGGTTTTGCGCAAGGAACTCTCCCTCATCATGCTTCGCCAAGCGCTGGGCGGCGCGGATTTTTCGACTGTCCTGACGCCGCTGCAAATGCTCACCTTTACCGTCTTCGTCGTTTTCTATATTCCCTGCCTGCCCACCCTGGCTGCCTTGCGCCGGGAGTTGGGGACTCGCTCGATGCTCATCATTGCAGGGTTCACAATGATTGTCGCCCTGGCAGCCGCACTGCTGACTCACGGGCTAGGCAGTCTGTTCCTTTAATCAAACAACTTCATGTTTTGATCCTGGCCCGCGCTATAACAACCGATCCCCCCCATCCACACTATCCACCCGGTAGTGACATCCCCGGCTCTGACGGTTGTGACGCGCCGCCTGGCCAATGACCAAACCCACCTCGACGGCGTTGCGCAGGCCGATGAGACCATCGCTCAGTTTAGTCTTGCGGTAGAAGGTCTCGATCTCGTTCTGCAGGTGGCGCAACTCGCGGATGGCGCGCGAGAGCCGGTCACCGGAGCGGACCAGGCCCACATAGTGCCACATGATATTCTGGATGGTCTGCATATCGCCTTGGATGAGGGCCGGGTCGGAGTCCTGCGTCAGGTTGGATTCGTCCCAGGCGGGGATGTCGGCGCGGGTCGGGATGCCAGGAGGCGGGCCCGAAACGAAGCGGGATTCGATATCCCGTGCGGCGCGCGTCCCCCAGACCAGTCCCTCCAGTAAAGAAGTCGAAGCCAGACGGTTCGCCCCGTGCAGCCCGGTGCAGGAGACTTCGCCCACCGCGTACAGGTTGGCGATGCTGGAGCGGCCCCACTCGTCCACGGCCACACCTCCACAGAAGTAGTGCGCCGCCGGGACGACCGGGATGGACTCAAGCGTGATGTCAATGCCGACGCGCTTGCACTCTGAATAGGTGCGAGGCGATGTCAAGCAGAACGTAGGAGTAATCGTGGGCTTCCATCTCGGTGTGGATGGCACGCGCCACCACGTCGCGCGGGGCCAGGTCTTTCCACTCCGGGGAATATTTTTCCATGAAAGGCCGGCCTTCGGGGGTGAGCAGAACGCCAGCTTCGCCGCGCAGCGCTTCGCTGATGAGGAAGCCCTCCGCCCCTGGTACCGAGAGTGCCGTGGGATGGAACTGGACGTACTCGGCATTCAGGATGCGCGCCCCGGCGCGCGAAGCCATCGCCAGGCCGTCGCCGCGCGCACCGGGCGGGTTGGTGGTGTTGCGGTAAATGCGACCGATACCGCCGGTGGCGAGGATGGTCACAGCCGCCAGCGTGCGGTGGATGGCTTTTCCCTTGCGATCAAAGACGTACGCGCCGTGGCAGGCAATTGGTTCGTAGGCTGCCAGCGGGTCACGCGAATGGTGGGGATAGGTAATCAGGTCCACGGCGGTGGCCTCGGTCAGCAGTGCCACGTTAGGATATTTCTGCAGCGCGGCAATCAGCCCTTGCATGATGGCCCTTCCGGTCCCGTCACCAACATGCAGGATGCGCCGGCGCGAGTGCGCGCCTTCCTGTCCAAACTCGATGTCGCCGCCCTTATCACGGTCGAAGGTGATGCCCGCCGTCCCGACCAGGACTTCCTGCAGCAAGCCTGGCCCTTCCTCGGCCAGGATGCGGGCCGCCTTGGGCAGGGACGCCCCTGCACCCGCGGCAAGGATGTCTGCCACCAGCAGGTCGGCGCTGTCATCCAGCCCGCGGCCGATGATCCCGCCCTGGGCGTAGCGCGAGTTGGACTCGTGCGGGTCCGGCTCGCGGGTGATGAGGATGATGCGCCCCTGCGGGTTCTGGGCCAGTTTCAAGGCGGCGGTGGCACCGGCAATCCCGGAGCCGATGATGAGTACGTCTGTAGTTTTCATAAGCCAGTTATCAGAGAGCAGAGATTAGAGAGCAGTACCGTTCTCTCCTCTCTGTTCTCTATTCTCTCCTCATCCAATCTTGATCATTCTCTCAACTGCCCGATACGCCTTCACCCGGATTTCCTCCGGCACTTCGATGATGTAGCGGTTGAACTTGAGCGCGTCGCGCGTGTCTTCCATCGTGATCATATTCATGTGCGGACAGCGCACCATGCACAGGCGCAGCATATCCTTCTCCGGGTTGGCGGCGGCGACGTTGTCGCCCATGGCGCACTCGGTCAGCAGGAGATAGTGGGGAGCTTTCGACTGCTGAACATAGCGGATCATGGCGTTGGTCGAGCCGGAGAAGTCTGCTGCGCCGGTGACCTCGGGACTGCATTCCGGGTGGGCCAGGATAACTACATCCGGGAACTGGGCACGGACGGTCTCGATATCCTTGACCGTAAACTTCTCATGGACCTCGCACCGTCCGCGCCAGCCGATGAGCTGGTAATCCAACTCCCCATCGCCCTCACCCCCTGCCGCCTCTCCCGCAAGCAGGCGCGGGGAAGGGAATATGATGTGCTTCCCGGTCTCGCGCGCCACGTTCTTTGCCAGGTACTCGTCCGGCAGGAAGATGACCGTCTCGGCATGGAGCGACTCGACCACCGCCGCGGCGTTGCTGGAGGTACAACAAATATCGGACTCGGCTTTCACGTCCGCGTAAGTGTTCACATAGGTTACCACCGGCACGCCGGGGAATTTTGCTTTCAAGAGGCGCACGTCCGCGGCGGTGATGGATTCGGCCAGGGAGCATCCGGCTTTGGCAGCCGGCAGGAGCACCGTTTTTGTCGGGTTTAAAATCTTGGCTGTTTCAGCCATGAACCTGACGCCGCAAAAGATGATGACATCCTTATCCGTCTGGGCGGCCTTGCGCGACAGATCGAGCGAATCGCCGGTGAAATCCGGGATGGAATGGAACAGGGCCGGTTCCATGTAGTTGTGACCCAGGATGACGGCATTGCGCTGTATCTTAAGTTCGTTAATCTCTACTGCAATCTCGGCCTTGTAGCGTAATTCCACGTCGGGGACGATGCGGCTGAGTTTGGATTTCATTTTTTCGTACATTTGTTGAACTTCAGGGGTCATGGGTACTCCTAACATTAAGACGATTGACTATGGACTTTAGACCGTCGATGGTCAATGGTCAACGGTCAATGTAGTCGAACGACACGTCAAATACCTTCGCCGAATGGGTCAACGCGCCGACGGAGATGTAGTCCACGCCCGTCTCAGCAATTCTGCGGACGGTCTCCAGTGTGACGTTGCCGCTGGCTTCCAGTTTGGAGCGGCCCGCCGTCAAACGGACGGCCTCAGCCATGCTTTCGGGAGTCATATTGTCGAGCAGGATGCGTTCCACGCCGATGGCCAGGGCTGCGTGCACATCGTCTAGGGTGCGGGCTTCGACTTCAATCGCCAGTCCCGGCGCGCCTGCGCGGGCGCGCTGGACGGCAAGAGTGATGGACCCGGCATAGTCAATGTGGTTGTCTTTAATGAGCACCAGATCATACAAGCCGATGCGGTGGTTCTGACCGCCACCGCGCCGGACGGCCAGTTTATCCAAGAGACGCAGGCCGGGGGCGGTCTTGCGCGTGTCGAGGATGACCGCCTTCGTCCCGGCGACTGCGTCCACGAAGGAACGCGTCAAAGTGGCGATGCCGGAGATGCGCCCCAGGAAGTTGAGGGCGGTCCGTTCAGTGGTCAGCAGGCTGCGGGTCCGGCCCGAGACGAGCGCCAGCACCTGGCGGTTTGTCACGCGCCCTCCTTCGTCCACCTGTGGCCGGAAGTCCACCTGGGCGTCCACCATCTGGTAGACGGTCCGCGCCACGTCCAGCCCGGCAATCACACCGTCCTGTTTGGCGATGATCTGGCCGCGCATGGTTGCTTCGGTGGGGACGATGCTATTCGTGGTGGCGTCGCCGGGGCCGATGTCCTCGGCCAGGGCACTGCGGATGGTAGCGAGGATTTCGAGGGGGAGGTTGGTTCCCTTTGGCATGGGATATACTCTATCGCCTTTTGGGTACTTTTGTCAAGGAGAGGGCGGGCGCTCCAACTTACTGCTCTCTGCATAAAATTCTGAACTGAAGCGGCCAAAAAAGAAGGAAAAAACGATAATTTGTGTTCAAAAATTTAAGCAGTACCCTGTAAGCCCTCCTACACCAAAACCGCCTTGCAAAAGCGCCTATTTCAGGTATACTTCCTGAAAATACTCTAATCCTTATATTCCAAGGAAGAACGATGAATAAAAAAGTGTTTTTTGCACTGGCGGTTATGGTTCTGGTCGCCCTGGCCTGCAGCTTCACCACTGTCAAGACCCCCACCACTCAACTGCCCGCAGGCGGAGGCGGTAACGGCCAGCAGATCCTGTTCCAGGATGATTTCTCCAATACCAACAGCGGATGGGATCAGGCTCATACCGATATAGGTTCCACCGACTATGAGAACAGCGGCTACCGGATTAATGTTATCCAGTCAGATGCCTATTTCTTCGCCAACCCTTATCAATCCTTCCAAAACGATGTCCGCATTGAAGTGGACGCCACCAAAATTGGCGGTCCGGATGATAATGCCTTTGGCGTGATCTGCCGTTACCAGGATGTGGATAATTACTATTTCTTCGACATTAGCAGTGATGGCTATGTTGGGATCGGAATAGACAATGCAGGTACGAAAACCTTCATTTCTTCTTCAGATGGGAACATGACCAGCGACTCGAACATCAACCAGGGTGCAGCGACCAACCATCTTCGCGCCGATTGCATCGGGAACACCCTGACATTGTTTGTCAACGGTACCCAGGTTGCCACAGCAACTGATAGCACTTTCACTGGAGGCGATGTTGGCCTGGTCGCCGAGACCTTAACTGTTGGCGGCACCGACCTCATGTTCGACAACTTCTTCGTGTACAAGCCGTAACCCACTCCACCATCCCCGACTCCCGCAGATGAAACCTGCGGGAGTTTCTTTGTTTCGAGGATTCTCAATTTCAGGATATTCCGCCTATCATTCCTCTGTGATTTGTACCTCAATTTTTTTCTTTTCGGAGTATCATATATGCACCTGAACCTACTTTGATGGAGGACCCTATGCGAGACTTGACCAACGAGATCCTCGAACTGATCCGCCGCACCTCTTCGGACCTGCCGCCGGATGTGGAAAAACGATTGCGCGCAGCGGTCGAGAAAGAAGCCCCCGGCTCGGCGGCGCGCGGTGCATTCGAGACCATCATCAAGAACGTGGAACTCTCCCGCAAAAATTCCAGTCCCATCTGCCAGGATACCGGCACGCCCATTTTTTACGTCAAAACCCCTGAAGGCTGGAGCACACTCAAACTCAAACAGCAGATCCGCACGGCGCTGGCCGAGGCCACCAGGAAGTCCTATATGCGCCCGAACGCCGTGGACGCGGTCTACGACAAGAACAGCGGCAACAACCTGGGCGGCGACGATTTCCCGTACATCCATTTTGACGAAGTCGAAGGCGACAAACTGACGGTTGAATTGATGCTCAAGGGCGGCGGCTGCGAGAATGTCGGCGCGCAATATTCCCTGCCGGATAACCGTCTCGGCGCCGGGCGCGACCTGGCGGGGGTCCGCAAAGTTGTCCTGGACGCGGTGCAGAAGGCTCAGGGTCAGGGCTGCGCGCCTGGGATTCTGGGCGTCTCCATCGGAGGCGACCGCGGAACCGGCTATGTCAAGTCGAAGGAAGTGCTGTTGGACAAGATTGGCACGCGCAACCCGGACCCAAAACTGGCCGAACTGGAAGAACGTCTGACCGGGGAAGCCAACCAGTTGGGCATCGGTCCGATGGGCTTCGGCGGCAAAACGACCGTCATTGACACCAAGATTACAGGCCTTTCCCGCCTGCCGGCCTCGTACTTCGTCACCATCTCTTACATGTGCTGGGCATATCGGCGGCGCAAGATGACGGTGAAGGGTAATGAGGTACTCTACGATTAGACGATGGACCATGGACGGCGGGCCATCGTCAATGGTTCATCGTCCATGGTCGTTACCAGAGGAAAAACGATGCGCAAAATCACAATCCCCATCAGCGATGAAACCATCCGCAGCCTGAAGGTCGGCGAACCGGTGGCGTTGACCGGCGTCATGGTCACCGGCCGTGACGCGGTCCACAAATGGCTGATTGAGACCTTTATCAAAAAGACCCGCCAACC
>JAPLGV010000161.1 GCA_026389975.1 Chloroflexota bacterium | reverse complement strand
GCATTTTGCGGGGAAATGCACAAACCCCCGCCATAAGCGCAATTGTGAAGTACAATTTTCCCGGAGAACTTATGGCCGAAACCGTCCAACTTTTCGTCACCTGCCTGATCGACTCCTTCTTCCCACAGATTGGCGAGGCAATGGTCAATGTGTTGAACCGGGCCGGTGCCCGGGTGGACTTCCCGTCCGCGCAGACCTGCTGCGGGCAGCCCGCCTTCAACGCCGGACTGCGCTCGGATGCCCGCCCGCTGGCTGAGCATACCATCCGGGTCTTTGAAAAAACCACCGGCGCCATCATCATCCCATCCGGCTCGTGTGCGGCGATGGTGCGGTACGGCTATCTCGAACTCTTCAAGGATGACCCGGCCTGGCTGAGGCGTGCCGAGGCGCTGGCGAAGCGCACCTATGAATTCACCGAGTACCTGGTGGACGTGCGCGGCGTACCTGAATTATCGGCCCGCTGGCCGGGAAAATTAACCTATCACCCGTCCTGTCATCTCCTGCGCGGCCTGGGCGTGGACCGTCAGCCGCGCGCACTTTTGGCGGCGGTCAAGGAGGCCGAAATCGTCGAACTCCCCGAAGGCGAGGATTGCTGCGGTTTCGGGGGTGTCTTCTCGGTGGAGCACCCCGAACTCTCGGCGGAATTCCTGAAACGCAAGATCGCCAATTTCGAAAAAACCGAATCTCCCACGCTGGTGGTCGCGGATACCGGCTGACTCATGCACATCCAGGGCGGGTTGCGGCGGCAGGGGAAGAGCCAGAGAGTCGTCCATATCGCGGAGGTATTGAACAGTCAATGAGCCTCAAAACCTTCCGCACCCGCATCCGCCAGTCCATCGCCGACGAGAACCTGCAACTCGCCCTGGACAACAACGCCCAACGCCGCAAGGACGGGCGGCTGGCCGCCTTTGCCTCGCTCCCCGACTACCCGGAACGCCGCCTGCGCGCGCATGCCATCAAAGCCGACGTGGTCGCGCATCTGGACGAATATCTCAGCCAGTTTATCGCCAACGTGGAGAAGAACGGCATCCAGGTCCATCGCGCGGCGGATGCCGGCGAAGCGATAAAGACTATTTTGGAGATATGCGATACCGTAGGGGCGGGGCTTGTCCCCGCCCAAGGGCGACCACAAGGGTCGCCCCTACGAAACCCAATTTTGGTCGCCAAAGCCAAGTCCATGCTCTCCGAGGAGATCAATTTCAACGACGCCCTCGAAGCAGCCGGAATCCGCGTCGTCGAGACCGACCTGGGCGAGTACATCGTCCAGCTGCGCGGCGAACGCCCCAGCCACATCATCACGCCCGCCGTCCACCTCCGCCGCAGCGACGTGGGCAAGCTCTTCGAGGAAAAACTAGGCATTCCTTACACCGAGGACATCCCGACGCTCACCAACACTGCCCGCAAAGTTTTGCGCGAAGTCTTTCTCACCGCAGACATCGGCGTCTCTGGCGTCAACTTCGGCGTGGTCGAGACCGGCACGCTGGCGCTCGTGACCAACGAGGGCAACGGACGCATGTGCACCACCGTCCCGCCGGTCCACGTGGCGCTGATGGGCATCGAACGCCTGGTCCCCACGTTCGACGACCTGGCGCTGTTCCTGTCGCTCCTGGCGCGCTCGGCTACCGGCCAGAAACTGAGCGTCTACACCAGCCTGATCAATTCTCCCCTCCCCGGCCAGGTGCGCCACTTGATCCTGCTCGACAACGGCCGCTCCGCGCTGCGCAACTCGCCCCTGGCCGAATCCCTCTACTGTATCCGCTGCGGGGCGTGCCTGAACGCCTGTCCGGTCTTCCGCGAAACCGGCGGCCACGCTTACGGCAGCATCTACCCCGGTCCAATCGGCTCGGTCATCTCCTGCGCGCTGGTGGACCCAAAGTTCGCATCCCTCGCCCAGGCCTCGTCGCTATGCAGCGCATGTAAAGAGGCCTGCCCGGTGGATATTGACCTGCCGGGGATGCTGCTGCGGATCCG
>JAPLGV010000343.1 GCA_026389975.1 Chloroflexota bacterium | reverse complement strand
CGCCCTCGTTGAGTTCGGCGATGCCCTGGGGCTTGAGATACTTGTAACGGCGGTACACGTCCAGAACCGCAAATTCCTGCGCGATCGTCCCGCCGCTCTGCTGGACCATTTTGGCGGCGCAGGCCAGTTTACAGCCATCAATGGTCACAGCCGGGCACGCCGCTACAACAGACCGGGATTCCTCGTCGCCAAGCACCAACAAGGCCAGCGGCACCAGTTGGGTCTGCCCGGGACGCAAGTCTTCGGTAACCTCGTAGGCCGCTTCTCGGCTGACGGACCCGTACGGCTTGCCGATCCCGCTGCAGGGCACGATAATGACTTTTTGAGTCGGCGCGGTCATAGTTTCTTTGCCTCCTCTTCCGCCTGGCCTTTCATGATCTTGAAATAAGCCTGCGGGTCGAGCAGTTTGGCACGCTCCGCCCCCCAATCGGCGATTTCCATCACAGCCAGCCAGCCTGTGCCGTATGGGTCCTGGTTGATGGCTTCCGGGGCATCGTTCATGGCCGGGTTGACTTCCACGATTTTTCCGTTCACAGGCGATGTGTAAGTAATGTTCACCTTGATGGTCTCAATGACCGCCACTTCCTCCCCAGCAGCGAGGACCGTTCCTGCCGGCTTGATCTCTGCGAAGGCCACATCCCCGCTGCGCTGTTGGACAAAGTCAGACAGCCCAATGCGGACGCGCCCGTTTTCTTCCTTTGCCCAAACTCCTTCGTTGTTATATAAACGGTCCGTGGCAACTTTAAAGGTGAATTTATCAACCGTGGTTTCCAAAAAGTCAGACATGGTTTACTCCTTATTTAAACCGGCATCCCGGAGGCGGAACCCTTCCCACATCCGGCTTCATGACCGGACCTCGCACCGACTGCTGTTATTGCCCGGCCCCTTTTCCTTACTGCAATTGGGGCAGTTGCAATCGGGGGAGGGGGAGAGTTCGGGCAGGGGCACGCCCTGCACATCGGCCGCCTGGCGCAAGATCGCCAGCAGGCGCGGGTCGTTGAGCCGGTAGTGGATGAATCTTCCCTGGCGGCGCGCCTCCAGCAGGCCGGCTTCGCGCAGGGCCATCAGGTGTTGGGAGAGGGTAGCCTGCCGCAGGCCGAGCATGGCTTCGAGATGGCAGACGCACGTCTCGCCCTCGCCGATGGCCAGCAGGATTTGCAGGCGGGATTCCTGCCCGATGGTCTGGAGCAATGCGGCGACTTGCTTTATTGATGACATATTCGCCATAATGAATATATTATACTCTTTTTCCCCGCCCCGTCCCGTCCCGTACCCCGTCCCGTACCCCGTCCCGTACCCCGTGATAGAACCGGGGCTAACCGAGAGATTCGGGATGATATGATAGAACCGGGGCTAACCGAGAGATTCGGGATGATATGATAGAACCGGGACTTTCGCCCCGTGCTAGAACCGGGACTATCGCTAGAACCGGGACTACCCGTGAGGGCGGAGTGTCACTTCCGCCGTTGCCGGATGTCAAAAATATGTCCCCGTCACCTTGAGTGACGGGGACATATTTTTCCAACCGTATTTATTCTTCTGCCAGCACGATGACTTTATCCTCGGGGGTAAACATCACCAGCTCGGATTTCTTCGGATTGGTGTGGACGCCGTAGGATTTTTTAGCGTCCCCGGCTTCGCGTACCAGCCGGTAGCCGAAGGCCACCTGTCCCGCGCGGCGGGCGGCTTCGACAACCGTGTAGAAATTGACCGGTTTGCCGGTCTCAACGTAATCGCCAGCGGGTTTGAGATAAATCTCCGAGCCTTGCGGGTCAAAGAGGTCGGTATAGACGGCGAAAAGTTCGGCGTTTTCCGAGAGTTGTGCCATCATCAGGCTGATGAGGTGTTCGCTGACGATGAAATCGTCCACGCGAACGGCCTCGGCCAGTTGACGGTTGCGCAGGTCGAGCATCTCGCTGACGATGGAGAAGGGCGTCTCGTCCTTTTCGGCAATGTCCCGCAGGTGCAGGAGCGTGACCAGCGTCTTGGCATCCGCGGCCTGGACCTCCAGACCGGCGTAACTCAAAACGATGATATGGTCGTAATCGGCGGCCTTGAGTTCCTCCAGCAGTTCGCGGTCGGTGGTGTCACCGCGGTGGAAGTCCACTTTCTGGTTCTTCATCCGGCGCAGTTCATGCCGCAGGGTGTCGTCTGCTTTGGCAGCTTCGTCAGAGACAGAGCTGTCGGCCACCACCAGCACTTGCGAGCCTTTGGGCACGTAGTTATCCAGTTCGCGGATGATAGTGGCGGCGAAGTTGTTCCAGCCCAAAATAAGGCACTTCTCCGGGACGACTTTGTGCGGCTGGGCGGCATTGTTGATGAACCTTTCTTCCACCGGAATGGACGGCAGACCGGCGAGACGGATGGTATCGTCGTCAGCTGAGATGGCGATAATTTTGTCCGCGGCGGTGAGTCGGGTGTCCATGGCGGGATTCAGGCTCACGGTCCCGTTGTCGAAACGCACGCCGATAACTGCAGACTCTTCGAATTGCAGGAGCGCCTCGCCAAAGGTCTTCCCGGCCAGGGCGGGTTCTTCTTTAAAGTATATTTCGTCGCCGCCGTAGTTCATCAGTTCTGTGTAGACCACCGACAGGCCCGACTGGCGCGAAGTCTGCGCCAGCACACGGGCGATCAGATCGCCGGTCAGCACGGCCAGCACCTTGTCCTTCACGCCGACCATCTTGACCACAGCCATGTTCTTGGGGTCGCGGATCTGGGTGACGATGTGGTAGGGCTCTAGGCGGCGGTTGGGGTTGTTGGTGAGCGCCAGCACGGTCTTGATAACGTAGGAGTCCGGATCATCGTCTGCGGGCGGCAGGACGATGATGGACTTGGCAGCATGCGGGCTGGCGATTTCGATGTCGGTCATGTCAATT
>JAPLGV010000078.1 GCA_026389975.1 Chloroflexota bacterium | reverse complement strand
TTCCCGGCCTTGACCTGGCTGGCTGCATCGGAACAATCGCAGGCGATGACAGTCTGGTTGCCGCGCGTCAGCGTACCCTGGCGAGGGACATCGCCAATATGGGCAATCCAGCCATCCAGATTGAATGAGATAGCGCTGTCTACGGGAATCCATTCACCGTTGTACTTGCGAGCAATGTGGATGTGCGTACCGGTGGCCGTACCACCCTCGCAGGAGGGATAACCGATCGGGTCACCCACTTTCAGCGTCCGTCCGACCGAGGCGCGCCCGGCCGTCGCAACGTGCAGGTAGAGGATGTCCCAGCCAGTGCGTTCGTCGCCGTCACCGTCCAGATCGAGCATCACCACACCCGTCTCCGAGCGGACCACCACCCCATTCGCCACAGCAGTTGCCACTTCAGTTGTCGGGACACAGCCGCGGACATCCGGTGGACCAAAGTCGAGTGCGGCCCAGGGCAGGAGACTCCCCCAGCCCGTATGCGGACCGCCGGTGAAGGCCCAGGTATCGCCTGCCGGGAAGGGGAAAGTAAACTCCGGCTGCTGGAGACTGACCGGGATGTGGGGCTGGTCAACCGCCCAGGGATTGCCAAAAAGAGCCTGGTATGTGCGCGCCACGCCGTCGGGTCCGATGGCGCGGGCGTAGTCTTCCAAGGAATAATGTCGGGAAAAATAATATTGGAACGCCACCGTGGCCGCTGTCTGCCAGGGGTCGGGACGTTCGATGTTCCCGTCGAAGTGCTCGAGCTCGGTCAGGCTTCCGGTACGCCAGCCATAGTAGCCGTTGTTGAGCACGTTGGCCGCCCAGATGAGTTGCATATAAAGACCCGCGTGAGTGTAATCCACTTCGCCGAGCGGATAGCTTCCCCTGGGCGGCACCGGCTGGGAGAGCGCCCCGGTCAGGTATTCCAGGACAGCCAGCAGCACGCGCGGGCTAACGCTGTAGTTGGTTGCCACGAGATCCACGATCTCGGCCCCGGAATGGTTGGCATCCACGACATAAGCGCGGAAATCCTTCAACCAGCCAGGATGACTGGCGACAAAAGCCCCGGTATCGAAACCGATGGCAGCCGGGCCATTGACAAACTGGCTGTCGGGTAAAATCTGGAAGGTTGTCCCCCAAAACGGTAGGTAATAAATCGGGATTTTCATTGGCATGCCGGGCGGCATGCTGGTGGCGTCGGCAGGAATATCCGGGTTGGCGTCCCGGATTTCCTGGATGGTGGTATTAAAACGGACTGCCAGCGCCGGGAGCGTATCACCAGTTTGGGCGACATAGTCCACCAGTTCACCGGGATCGTACTCAGGACGCGACGGCAGTGGTGTCGGGGGCGGACCCGGGGTCTGGGTGGCCGTTACCGGAGCAGGCGTCAAGTCTCCGCCCTGCGGCAGACAGGCCGCCAGCGAGAGAGCCAGGATGAGTAGGAAGGTTTTCTTATGGCGTAACACGGGATAAAAGGGTTATTCACCCGGCTTGCGGATGATTTGCGACTCGTACGTACCGGATTGGTTGGCGGTGATCGTCTGGTCACCTTTGGTGAGTGTGCCTTTGTACGGGGCGCTTCCGTAATGGGTCTTCCAGCCGCTCAAGACGAACGGCAGGGGATCGCCGGCAGACACCCACTCGCCGTTATATTTACGAGCAATATGGACGTTCGTACCGGTGGCCCTGCCGCCTTCGCAGGATGGGTGGCCTATGCGGGCACCAGCATCCACCAAGGTGCCCGCCGGGATACGGTCTTTGGTCGCAATATGCTGGTAAAGCACCACCCAGTTGGTCTGCTCGAATCCGTCCCGATCCAGGTCAAGCACCACGTAGCCGTCTCCGGAGCGCACGATCAGTCCGGGGGCAATGGCCACCACCCAGGCATTGGACTCGACGCAGCCCGAGACAGCCGCGGCTGGTGCGAAATCCAGGGCAGCCAGGGCACTTTCCTGTTCCCAGGCAGGGTGCGGGCCGCCAGTGAAAGCCCACAAGGCACCCACTTCAAACGGCAGGGTGAAAGTATACTGGGTCAGGTCAGGAGGGAAGAGCGGCCCGGTTTCCTGTGAACGTTCCCAGGGATCGCCAAACATGCTGGTGAAGAGAGCCGGGAAGCCGGTATCCGGATCTATGGCCTGCAGCCAATCCGCATAGTTGAGATGCCTGGAAAACATGTATTGCAGGGCCACGCTACCAGCATTCAGGTCTGGAGCGAGTCGCAGGGTGGTGCCGTCCGGGAAGGTCAACCCGGTTAATTTCCCATCCCGCCAGCCGTAATACCCGGCCAGCAGTTCCCGGACGATCAGCCGCAGTTGCTGATACAGGCCGGGGTAAAGAGGGTCATGAAAGCCAAGCGGATAGGTCTCGTCCACGCCGGGCTTGGGCTGACCCTGCACCCAGCCGGTGTGATACTGGATGAGTGCCAGCAACATGCGCGGGCTGATGGAACTCCCAAACGCTATCAGCTGGACGACTTCCGCTCCGGTAATAATGACATTACCCCTGGGTTCGCGGAAAGTGCTCAAATTTCCCCCCGCCGAACTGACGTAACCTTCTATATCAAAACTCTGTGCACTGGGCGAATAAACCAGTTCGCTATCCGGGATGATCTGCCGGGAGAGCTTGGTAGGGGTCTGCGAAAGGCGATTGGGAATGACGAGGGGGGTATTCGGATTCAGCAAGCCAGTGGTCGGCAGGCTTACCGGCGACGAAATCTCCGAGACTTGCACGCCAAAATGCAGGGCAACCGCCTCCAGGCTGTCACCCGACTGGGAGAAATAAACAATAGTAGGGCGCGGCGTGCCGGGGGTAACAGCCGCAGTGGGCGTAACCGTCGGAGAAGGGGGAACGGTGGCGGCTTGGGTGGTGGATAGCGGGAGGACCACATTCGTCGGAGTAGGTTCCGGGTCTGCGAGAACAGTCTGAATGGAAGTGGGCGTGGGTGTCAGGGATGGATCATAAGTACCCCACAGGTTGGTGCCGCAAGCAGAGAGAAGCATACCGGTAAGGACGAGCAAAATGGCGGCCTTGCGCATGGCGAAATTCATCGGGCAGATTATACCGCCTTTAGACCACCCCCTCATGTTCATCGCTGGATCTGATTGATGGGGCTGATGTCATCATAGGATTCGACCACCATACCATTGCGGGTCAGCGTGCCGACATATTCCTCGCCTGTCCCGGAGGCAACCCACCCGCTGAGATTGAACGGGACCGGGCTATCTGCGGGCATCCACACAC
Organism: Chloroflexota bacterium; assembly: GCA_026389975.1. Lineage (GTDB taxonomy): Bacteria > Chloroflexota > Anaerolineae > Anaerolineales > Villigracilaceae > UBA877. The sequence goes on along the minus strand of JAPLGV010000078.1, from coordinate 5,567 downwards.
CGTTGAACTTGCGAGCCAGGTGGACATGTGTGCCGCTGGAACTGCCGCCTTCGCAGGACGGATGCCCCACCGGCTCTCCGGCGCGCAGAAATATACCGGGCTGGACCCGGTTACGGCTCTCGATGTGCATATAGAGAATCACCCACCCGCTGCCTTCGTTACCGTCTCCATCCATGTCCAGGATAACCACACCGTCGCCGGTGCGGGTGACCAGTCCATCCGCCACCGCCGTGACCCAAAGATCGGTCTCGACACAGCCCCTGCTGAGCGGGGCAAAGTCCAGCGCGCCGAAGGGAGAACCGGCATCCCAGGCAAGGTGCGGCCCGCCGGTGAAGGCCCAGGTTTCACCCGGCCCGAAGGGCAGGAGCAACAGCGGCTGGATCAGGTTGGACGGGACAAGCGGCTCAATGGCTGTGTCAAAGGGATAGCCAAAGAGCAGGTAATACGTGTCGAAGAAGCCGCCGGGAGAGACATCCCGCAGCCAGCTGGAATAATCATCCAATCGGGCGAAGAAATTCTGCACACCGGCCGTCCCGGCGTTAATCGTCGGGTCAATCGGGACTACGGAGCCATCCCCCAGCACCCAGTCGGTCACACTGTTTGCGCGCCAGCGGTAAAAGCCGCTGTTGAACTTGATGGCGGCCCAGGCCAGTTGATGGTACAGATCCACGTAACAGCCATCGTTGAAACAAAAGGGTGTATCGCCCAGGGTCGGGTCGGGGCTGGGGTTGGTAACCCAGCCGGAGCGATATTCCAGCACCGCCAGCAGCATGCGGGGGCTGACCGAGTAGTCCTGCGCAATGAGTTGAATAACCTGGACGGCATCCAGGGTTTCGCCATTCACATCCTGGGTGTAACTCGCCAGATAGCCACCTTTGCTGTCGATAAAAGCGGCTATGTCGAACGAAGCGCTCAATGGTCCATAAACCAGTTCGGAGTCAGGAACTAGCTTGTAAGCCGGACCGGGAGCCTGGGGCGTCGCCACCGGGATGGTCAACGTCTGGCCCACTTCGAGAGCATCGGGGTTGGTAATGTTATTGGCCTGGACAATCGCCTCCACGCTGATGCTGTAGCGCTCGGCAATGGCGCTGAGCATATCGCCGGACTGGACAATGTAAGTCTCCGGTCCACGCGCCACACCGGTCTGGTTGTGCGGGAAATCCGGTGTAGGTGTCAAAACGGGCGCGCCGGGGGGTCGCGGCGTCGGGAGGGTGTACGAAATCGTCGGCGTTACCGCTACCGCCGCGGCTGTGGGTACATGGCCCGAGGTCCAGACCGAAGCCGGGGTGATAACACTAGTTTCCGTCCAGGGACGGGCACAGGCAGTCAGCATGATGGTCAGTCCAATTATCCACAGCCGTTTTCGGAGCATGGGATGATTTTACTGCCTTTTGGTTCAAATGCGAAAGTGAGCTTTTCATTAACTTCTGCCAATGATCATGAATGACGGTTATTACAGTCCCGTAGCATAATCCGCCAGGCAAAGGTTATAATCACGCCGATGGAGCCTCCCGACCGCATCGTTTCGATATCCGAACTGCGCCGCAGCACTGGCGAACGCGGCACACGGATGTACGTGGCTTATAAAAGCCTCGTCTACGATGTGACGGACTGTCTGCGCTGGAGAAGCGGCCTGCATGAAGGGCTGCACTTCCCCGGCCAGGACCTGACTGCCGAACTGGGCGAAGCACCGCACCTGGAAGAAATCCTCAAACGACCATGTGTGATGGTGGTCGGCACGCTCGAATCTTAATCTCAGGAGCAAGCGGTGAGTCATTTCAAGTGGTGGCAGAAGGCTGTTTTTTATCAAATCTACCCGCGCTCGTTCGCCGACGGGAACAGTGACGGCATCGGTGATTTCAAAGGCATGACCGAAAAGCTCGACTACCTGAAAGACCTGGGCGTGGATGCCTTGTGGCTCTCGCCTTATTTTCCTTCCCCAATGTACGACTGCGGTTACGATATCTCGGACTACGAGAACGTTGCCCCGGAATACGGGACTTTGGATAATTTCAGGACCTTTTTGGATGGCGCCCACGCCCGCGGCATGCACGTCATTCTGGACCTGGTGCTGAACCACACCTCCGACGAGCATCGCTGGTTCCTGGAGTCGAAGTCCAGCCGTGACATCCCGAAAGCGGACTGGTACATCTGGGTGGACACACCACCCAACAACTGGCAGTCCTGCTTTGACGGCCCGGCCTGGACCTACGCGCCGGAGCGCGATCAGTATTACTATCACTACTTTATGAAGCAACAGCCCGACTTGAACTGGCACAATCCGGATGTCCACAAGGCAATGTGGGGCACCGCCCGTTTCCGGCTGGACATGGGCGTGGACGGTTTCCGCCTGGATGCCATTGGGACGATTTGCGAGGACCCGGAGCTGACACCGCACATGGTCCCGATGGACCTGGCGGGGCTGCGGCATTTCTCGGACATTGCCAAAACACCCACAGAGCGGGCACTGGTTGAGCAATACTGGCGAGACATGTTCAAGAACCAGTTGGGCCAGCCCGGCATCCACGAACTCATGAAAGAACTGCGCTCCGTCCTCGACGAATACGATGGCGACCGGATGCTGGTCGGCGAGGACGACGATGTGACCTACCAGGGCAACGGCGAGGACGAATTAAGCATGGTTTTCGACTTCCCGCTGATGCGCACCGACCTCATCACCCCCGAGTGGGTCCGCAAAAACCAGCAGGAACGGATTGCTGCGCTGGCAAATGTCTCGCCGGAGGCCTGGGCCTGCAACACGCTTGGCAACCACGACTGCTCGCGCATTTACAGCCGCTACTCGGCCTCACGGACCGGGGGAAATGGAACCCATGCTGCCGAACTGGCGCGGCTCAACCTGGCAGTGGTCCTGACCCTGCGCGGCACGCCCTTCCTGTACAACGGCGAAGAGATCGGCATGACAGATTACCTGATCCCCGACCCAACCAAACTGCGCGACACAATGGCAATCTGGTACTGGGACCGTCTGATGAATGAGTTAAATGTGGACCCGTCGCAAGCCGCCCCACGCGCCGCCGCCATGTCGCGCGATAAGAACCGCACCCCGCTGCAATGGCGCAACGCCCCCAACGGCGGCTTCTGCCCGGCGGAGGTGACCCCCTGGCTGCCGGTCAACCCGAACTACGCCGAGGGCATCAACGTTCAAGACCAGGAAAAAGACCCGGCCTCGCTGCTCACTTTTTACCGGCGCCTGCTGCGGGTCCGCAAAGCCACGCCGGCGCTGGTGGAGGGCGATTACCGGCCCGTCCACGAAACTGCGCAAGAGGTTCTGGCCTTCCTGCGTTCAACGCCCGAACAGAAAGTGCTGGTACTCCTGAACTTCTCGGAAAATCAGTTATCCCTGGATTTCTCCGCCTTGGGTGTAAAGTCCGCTCGTGTGATCTTCTCCGCGGCAGGGCACGCAACAACTGATTTTCCGCAATTGACGTTAAACCCCTTTGAGTTATGGATCGCCGAACTGAAGTAGGCTCCCAAACCGACCCCGCGCCGGATGCCGGTGAAGAGACGTTGGCCTTCGAGGTAGTCCCGGTTCCTGCATATCATCCCGAATCTTGTGCGGGACGGAGCCCCGAAACCGTCTGCCACCGCACCATCCCCGGCGACCCAGCCTGCCACCCGCAGGCGGAGTTCCACGGGCGGGCAATCTATTTCTGCACTGAAACTTGCCAGAGCATTTTCCTGTCTGACCCGGAACGTTTCTACGCTGCGCACAGCAAACGGAGGTCTTGATGACAAAACTCTACGGCGGCATGGAAGGCGGTGGAACCAAGTTTGTCTGCGCGGTGGGGAGCGGGCCGGACGAAATCGTCGAGGAAGTCCGCTTCCCGACCACGACGCCCGGCGAGACGCTCGGCCAGGCCATCGCTTTCTTCCATAAATACAACCTCTCTGCCATTGGGCTGGCCCCGTTCGGCCCGCTGGACCTGAATCCGGCTTCCGCCGCCTACGGTTCCATCACCGCCACGCCCAAGCCTGGCTGGGCCGGGACAAATGTGGTGGCTGCCTTCCAGCGCACATTTGATGTACCGCTGGCCTTCGAACTGGACGTGAACGCGGCAGCTTTCGGCGAGTACTCCTGGATTCCTGAAAACCGTAGGCTGGAGTCGCTGGTCTACTTCACCATTGGGACCGGCATCAACGCGGGCATCATCATCAACGGGAAAGTGACACACGGACTGACCCACCCGGAAGCGGGTCACATACGCCTGCCGCACGACCGGAAAGAAGACCCCTTCCCCGGCACCTGTCCCTTCCATGGGGACTGTTTCGAAGGCTTGGCCAGCGGACCCGCCCTCGCCCGCCGCTGGAGAAAACCCGCCGAAACGCTTCCCAACAACCACCCCGCCTGGGAACAGGAAGCCGCGTATATCGCTTACGCATTGGTGAACGTTATCCTGACGCTCTCCCCGCAGCGGATCGTGCTCGGCGGCGGCGTGATGGAGCACCAGCCGCTCTTCCCGCCTATCCGGGGCAAAGTGCGAGGACTCCTTAATGGCTATCTCGCCTCGCCAGTCCTTACCGGTACAATGGAAGAATACATCGTCCCGCCCGCTTTGGGCAAGCGCTCCGGCGTGCTGGGTGCGTTGGCGCTGGCAAAGAGCAGTGTCTGATGTCGTTCCGACGCTCCGCGCTTGTCGGGACGCAGGAACGCCCAACACTGGGTGACTACGCAGAGCATCGTCACCAATATCACCTCCCTCTCTCATTCCGACGCTCTGCGCCGGAATACCTATCGGTAAATGGAGATTAAACCATGTCCCAGAGACTTCATGTCGTCACCGGCGCGTTCGGGTATTCAGGAAAGTACATCGCCACGCGGCTGCTGGCCGAAGGCCACCGCGTCCGCACACTGACCAACTCGATGCAGCGCGCTAATCCATTTGGCGGCCAGATCGAAGTCCACCCGTTCAGCTTCGACTGCCCGGATGATCTGGTTGAATCTTTGCGCGGCGCAGATGTACTTTACAACACCTACTGGGTGCGCTTCAACTATTCTTTTTTTAAACACGAGTCCGCCGTCCAAAACACGCTCATCCTGTTCGAAGCGGCCCGGCAGGCCGGGGTCAAACGCATCGTCCACATCAGCATCACCAACCCGTCTGAAGATTCTCCGCTCGAATATTTCTTCGGCAAAGCCCGCCTGGAACACGCCTTGCAGGAATTCGGCTTCTCCTACGCCATCCTGCGCCCGACTGTACTGTTTGGCAAGGAAGACATCCTCATCAATAACATCGCCTGGGCCTTGCGCCACCTGCCAGTCTTCGGGTTGTTTGGCGACGGGAGCTGCCGCCTCCAGCCGATTTACGTGGATGATCTGGCCGCGCTGGCGGTGGAACAGGGCAAGCATAAAGAGAACGTGACAATAGACGCCATCGGCCCGGAAACCTTCACCTACCGGGACCTGGTGACAGACATCGCTGAAATTATCGGCGTTAATCGCCCGATCCTGTCCATGCCGCCCGCGCTGGCATACGCTGCCGGCTGGAGCCTGGGCCGCTGGATGGGCGACGTGATGATCACCTGGCCCGAAGTCAAGGGGCTGATGG
>JAPLGV010000419.1 GCA_026389975.1 Chloroflexota bacterium | reverse complement strand
GATGGCGCCTGGATTTAGGTGTGGCAGACCCGTTGCTCTCAGTTTCCTGCGAGAGTGCCTCAGTACCTTCACCTTGTCTGGTTTCCATCCCCTGCCACCTCGAACCGGACATGAGGTTTTCCCTCATCCGGCTCACCGACAACCTTCTTCTTGGAGCTTTCAATTTATTGACCATCCCGATTTTGATAACCTGCCACATCAGGCAAGACCAGAATGCTCTCTCTCTTTTGGCTCTCAAGTATAGTCTGCGCTGAGGTTCTCGTGATTTGTCTTGTGGTGTGATTGGCCTTTCGGCATGCACCGTCACTTACCTTCTCGCTTGACTTGGTTGAAGTAGAGGCCCTTCCCTCTCATCGAGTTCTGTTGTCTCGATGGTCATCAGTACAATATGGCCTCCTCCGACTTCTCACCCGGCTTCCTCCTGGATTTCGCCTCTTCGGCTTATACCATTCGTTACGCTGGCTGTGGGCCACCGACCAGATGAGATCTCTCCTGTTCCATCGTCTACTTTCGCAACATCCCGCTCTCCCTACGCCGGAGGGTTCTTCACGGCTGCATTTCCAGGTTCTTCGCCGCTTCCATGGCCTTCACTGTGCGTGAACAGCTCGGCTCCCTCTTTTTCCCGTTTCCGGGCTAACATTTCGGCGCTGCAAGATTCACTTTATGTTACGGGCTGCTGCTTTGCTCCCCTTTCTCAGGGGGATACAACGCTTCGGCACAGCCAGTCGCCCGGCTGCACCGGTTGCCTGCTACGTGGCCTCCTGTCAGTTACCACGACCGGACTTGCACCGGTTAGCAAACGATGATTTTTCAGGACACACCACGCCGCGGGTTAGCGGGTTAGTTTGGCAAGATAACGGTATCGGTCCCCCCGATACAGGATTTTGACAAATTCAATGACGCGGCGGTATTGAGAATAGGTGGTGCGTTCACTGAGCAACAAGGGACTGCCCGGTTCGATCTGCAAAAGCGAGGCTTCGCGCGGCGTGGCAAGGGTCACTTCCAAGGTTTCATCCGCCTCGGTTGGGATGAGATGGAATTTCTCCTGGAGAATCCTGTAAATCGATCCAACCTCTTCCAACTCCTCCAGCGTAATCGTCTGCTCATCTGGCAAACAGTAAAAAGATGTTTGCAGTCCCATGGGCACGCCGTCCCCCAGGCGCAAACGCTCGATGCGCAGTACCGGGTCGGACCCTTCCGGAAGCTCCAGATGCTGGCGAACCTTTTCGGGCGGCTGAACATACCCAATCTCCAGTATCTTCTGTCCTGGAATAAGTCCGCGCTGCTTCATATCTTCAGTGAAACTGGTCAGTTCGGAAATTCCTTTTTGCAGTTTCTGCGGTGAAACAAAAGTGCCCCGGCCGTGCTCACGGAATAGAAAGCCCTGGCGCACCAGCAGGTCAATCGCCTGCCGGATGGTTGTCCGGCTGACCGAATAGATCGTTTCCAGTTGACGCTCGGAAGGGATCGGTTGATGTGCTTCGAGCTTGCCATTCGAAATCTGCTCGCGCAAAATATTCGCCAATTGATAGTAACGAGGCAAAAAATCGTTGGGATCTATTATTTCAGACATCGTTTTCTCTTTTTTCATTAATTTTTCCAAAACTTGACGAGGTCTACTTGCCGCGAAAGTCAATCACTTCCTTACCGCCCAGCCGCTCTTGGATGCGCTCCACCACCACCTCCAGCGCCATGGGCTGGTTCACGTAGTCCAGGTCGTCGGTGCGGATGGTCAGCACGGGGCACAGGTCAAAGGCGCGCAGCCATTCTTCGTAGAATGAATCGAGCAGGGAAAGATAACTGGCAGAAATACCGGTCTCCATGTTACGGGCGCGGCGTTGGATACGCGCCATCAGCACTTCCACCGGGCATTTGAGATACACAAGCAAATTTGGCGGCGGCAGGCTGCCCACCACCAGCTCGAACAGTTTGCGATAGGCCAGATAGTCGCGCTCGGCCAGGTTGCCCATATGGTGCAAAGCACGCGAGAAAATGTAGGCGTCCTCGTAAATGCTCCGGTCGAGGATGGTAGGACGCGGATCGCGCGCCGCCTCGAGATACTGGTCGGCGCGATGACCGAGGAAATAGATTTGCAGGTGGAATGACCAGGCGCGCATGTCGGCGTAAAAATCCGGCAAGTAGGGATTATCGGCCACGGATTCAAAAACCGTGCGCCAGGCCAGCCGCGAACCGATGCGCTCCGTGAGCGCGGTTTTCCCCGCCCCGATGTTCCCGGCCACCACTACAAGTCGTTTGGACATACGGCCTCCTCAGTCTTTCCTATTGTACACGAAGTTCATCCGCGCGCCTCTACCATTTCGAGCGGAGCGGTGATATAGTCGAGGAAAATTAGCCAAAGGAGATCTGCCATGGGATTATTCGGTAAGAAACTCGCTTCGAACGTTCCGGCGCTTCCGCCGCAGGAAGTACTGACCCGGCTGCTGGCACTCAACCGTCCAACTGCCCCCTACCACATCGTGGACGGCCGCACCGAAAACGTGGACCTGATCGCCGAGTGGAAAATTGTGGATGCCCAGTGGTACGAAATCTTTGCCAAGGCCAACCTGACCAAAGTCTTCCGCATCTACCTGAAACTCGACCCAGAGAAGCACGAACTGCGCGCCCAGGACCACGAATACACCGTCTCGTGGCGGGCAGGCGTGCCGAACCTGTCGCTGGCAGTCAGTTCGTTCAAAGGACAGATGACTTCAGTCGAGTTCGGCACTGCTTACGCCTTCACCGAGGAACTCGCGCCGGGACAGGTTTACAAGTACCGTTTCAACACGAACGAACTCAAGAAACCCATCCAGGAGGCTGTCGCAGCCTGCGGATGGACGTACAAAGGCGTAGCCTTCGGAAAACTGTAGAGCTCGTGATAAAAAACTTCGGGGAGCAGCGTACAAACTGCTCCCCGAAATGTTTCTGGTGACGATGCTCCGGGTTGTCCCCTGGACTTAGACGCTCCCCGTCCCAAAGGCGCAGAGCGCTGGCTGGGCATTCCGACGCAGAGCGGCGGAACGAGATAAACGCGGCACGCCAGACCCGAAGCCAGTTGCATTCGTTATTATTTTCTTGTATACTTTATCAAATCTACCAAAGGAGATAACATGAAAAAGACCGGAGGAATTATCGCCACCATCCTAACCAGTCTGCTGTGCGGTCTGCCCGGCCTGGGCCTGGTAGGCTTCGCTCTAATTGGGTTACTCGGGACGCAGATGTCGGGAACAACTGTTCAAACATCAAAAGATCTCCAGGGTGCCCTGCTCGGAG
>JAPLGV010000515.1 GCA_026389975.1 Chloroflexota bacterium | reverse complement strand
TATTTGATGAAATTATTCCGGCGGTCGGAAATTTCTAAACTGCATCTATAGCCGATATTTACTGCTCCTTGCATAAATTTCTGAACATAAGCGGCCAAAAAGCAAGAAAAAAAAGACGATTTACTGCTTCTTGCATAAAACCATGAACTTTCCTGTTTTGAAGGGCTCGCATCTAACGGGATTTTTGTTCGGATATTTACGCAGTACCCTGTGGGTTCAAATATTTACGCAGTACCCTGTAATTCAGGCCGCCTCCATCCTGCCAACTGTGAGGCGGCCTCGTAATTCTTATGCGCACGGCAATCTTCCCCGCAAAATTTGACCAACTGGATGCCATCCGTGAGTTCGCCGCCCAGGCGGCCCGAGATGCAGGCATGGATGATTCTGAAATCTATGCCGTCGAAATGAGCATGGATGAGGCTTGCACCAATGTCATTGAACATGCTTACGAAGGAATAAATGGGGGCGAAATTGAATGTACCTGTGACTCAGACGATAAAAACCTGACCATCATTATCCGCGACCACGGCAAATCATTTGACCCTTCCACCATCGCTTTGCCGGACCTGGATGCCGATCTCGATTCCCGGCCGGTTGGCGGCCTGGGCGTTTTCATCATGAAAAAGCTCATGGATGAGGTGCGATTCGAACCCCTAGGAGAGTCGGGCAACGTGCTGACCATGATCAAGCACCGCAAAATCGAAACAGAAAAGGCAAAGGCTGCCCATCCACTATCTGCCTGGAAACAGATTGTCATGCTGGGCGAGGAACTCATGCGGGCGGCCTCTCTCACTGCCCAGCACGACCTCATTGTAGGGTCAACGGCGCGTATCCTGGGCGGCCAGGCAGATTTGTGGCTGGACGAAAGGCTGTTCCGGTTACCTGGTTTAAACCAAGCTGCTTTATTTCCTTCGCAGCCGCCCTCCGGGCCAATGATGAAGGCCTTTTCCACTGGTCTGACAGCCTCTCCAGAGGGACAAAAAACGCTCCTGGCTGTCCCGCTCAAGAACGGCGGCTTAGTGATGGGCGCTCTCCAGGTGGAGAGGTCCGACTCGCCTTTCCGCAAAAAAGAAATTGAACTTCTGGATGGTTTGGCAGGCCACATCTCATTGGCGCTGGTTGCCTCGCATCGCTTTGTTGTTGAACAATGGCGTATCGAGCAGTTGACTCTTGTCCGCCGGGTAAGCGCGCAGATTGCCAATGTGTTTGACCTGAATGAGTTGACGCGGCGGGTCACGAAACTTATCCAGCGTACTTTCCACTATTACTATGTTGCTATCTTTACCCGCGAGCCGGGTCTGGATGCCCTGAACTTCCGTTCGAGCGCCGGACCAGACCGGGGTGGAGGCAAGCGCGTGAAAGCCAGGCTGGGGGAAGGGTTGGTTGGGAGCGTCGCCCAGACTGGTGAGGAAGCTGCCACCAATGATGTCCACTCTGACTCGCGTTATAAATTTATTGATTCGCTATCTAAAACGCAGGCTGAGGCCGCCCTGCCGCTAAAAATTGAAGACCATATTCTGGGCGTTCTGGATGTGCAGTCTGACCGGCTGGATGCGTTCCACCCGAATGACTTGCTCGTTTTGCGAGCGCTGGCCGATACGATTGCAATTGCGATCAACGGGGCGCGCCTGTATAGTGAATTGCAGATGCGGGCTGACCATCTGGCCATGGTGGCGGAGGTCAGTGAAGATATCACCTCCACCCTTGATCTGGATGAATTGCTCAATAAGGTGGCAGTTCTCATCCAGAAGCGTCTGAACTTTCCATACGTGCACCTGTTTACAGTACATCTTAACCGGCGCCAGATCATTTACGAGGCTGGCAGCGGTGCGCGCAGTACGTCGCTCAAAGGTTCTGTGCTTGATCTGGATAATGATGAGGGAATTATTTCCTGGGTGGCACGCAACGGGCAGACCATGTTGGTCAACGATGTGACGAAGGAACCGCGCTACCATCCTTCGCCGTTCCCGCCCGAGGATACGCGCGCCGAGATGACCCTCCCTTTGGTTTTTGATGACCAGGTGGTTGGAGTGCTCGACCTGCAAAGCGACCGTATGAATACCTTTACCGAAGACGACCGTTTCCTGTGCGAGGCGTTGGCGGATAACGTGGCTGCTGCCATTCACAATGCTGGTCTGTACCGCACCGAACGCTGGCGGCGCCAGGTGGCAGATAGCTTGCGCGAAGTAGCCGGCCTCATTTCAGCCGATGTGGGTCTGGAGGATGTGCTGGATAGCGTTCTGCGAGAACTGGAGCGCAACCTGCCTTGTGATGTGGCTGCCATCTGGCTGTTGGAAGGAGACAACCTCTATCTGGCTCAGGCCCACGGTGCGGACATAATCGAGATAGACAGCGCGGCCCATCGCTGGCCGGAGGCTTATAATTTTCTCGCTGCCGCCCTCACTGCTGAACAACCGGTTGTCCGCAAGCCGGATGACCCGATTGGTCCAACCGGGACAGCGCTTGGTTTCTCAGCCGACTATTCCTCGATTGCGGCTGGCCTGCGCGTCGGTGACCGTCCGCTGGGTGTGTTGACGCTCTCGCATCACACGGCCGGGCGTTACGGCCACGAAGCCCAGGCAATGACCGCCACCTTTGCCAATTACGCCGCAGTCGCTATTGAGAACGCCCGTTTGTACGATTCGTCCCAGGAGCAGGCCTATGCTTCAGCAGCCTTGTTGCAAGTGGCGCAGGCGGTTGCCAATTCAAACAGCCTGGACGAGACCATCGGCAGCATTGTCCGCATTACGCCCATCCTGGTCGGTGTGAAAGCCTGTGCGATATATCTGTTGGAAGCGGAACGCTTTCACCCAACCCAGTCCTATGGTTTCTCGGAGGCGGCCCAGGCCATCCTGTGGAACCGGGATTTCACCCCCGGCGATTTTCCTTTGCTGGATGCCGTTAGTGAGAGCGCCCAGATGGTGGTCGGTCTTCTGCCCTCTGAGATTTCGGACGACTGGCTGGACCCGGAACTCGCCCGCACGGAACAGGAAACGTTCTATGCCTTGCAGACCGGCGACCACCTGCTGATTGGCTTCCCGCTGATGGTCAAGAATGATCTGTTCGGTGTGATGCTGGTGGAGGAAGATTCCGATGCCCGCCGTTTCCGCCAAAAGCGGGTGGAAATTGTCAACAGCATTGCCCAGCAGGTGGCGCTCAGCATTCAGAATGAACACCTCCAGCGGGAGATGGTGAACCGTGAGCGCCTCGAGCACGAAGTCCATCTCGCCCGGCAGATCCAGAAAACCTTCCTGCCGGAACACCTGCCTGAGATCGCTGGCTGGAACCTGGCGGCTACCTGGATTACGGCCCGGCAGGTGGGTGGCGATTTCTACGATGTATTTGAACTGCCCGGCGGACGGCTGGGCCTATTCATCGCTGACGTTTCCGACAAAGGCATCCCGGCCGCTCTCTTTATGGCTCTCACGCGGACCCTGGTGCGGGCGGTCGTCTACGATACGCCTTCCCCTGCTGACGCCATGCGGCGCGTCAATGCCTTAATCATCCCCGACAACCGGCAGGGCATGTTCGTTACGGCGGTGTATGGAGTGCTGACGTTGGAAAGCGGGGAATTTACCTATGCCAATGCCGGGCACAACCCGCCCATCTGGTTATGCGGAGTAAAGCGTACGATGGAGTCGCTACGGCGAACGGGGGCGGCGCTGGGTATTATCGAGGATGTGCCGATGGAAGACCGCACGATAACGCTCGAGCTTGATGATTTTCTCCTGCTCTACACAGACGGCCTGACCGAGGCCTTCTCACCCGACGACGAGACTTATGGCGAGGAACGCCTCCAGCAGGTGCTCGAGGCGGCGGAGGCGGCAACGGCGCGCGGGGTGTTGGATGTGCTCGAGGCTTCGGTGAGACGGTTCATGGGTCCGCTCCCGCCTGCGGATGATTTGACGATGCTGGGGGTCAAGCGGACGACTTAGACTGGTCCGCCTCTTCTCCTGGCAGGAAGGCTTCCACGATCATCGGCCCTACGTTGGTATCGGATAGTCTCTTGTGGATGCCATCCCAGAAGGATTATTCTTTCAACTTCATACAACGGCACCATTTCACTCGTTCGCCAGGCTGAATAGGAAAGAGTAGTGCGCAAATGGCCGTCGCGGTTCTCCTGTCCCGGACGCAGGTGCCGGGGGAGAGAACTGAGATTTACCTTCGTGTTTTTGCTCTGTAAACTCACCCGGAAGGACACCGGGACGGTGCATGTTCTTGTCATCCCTGCAGGGGGCCGTG
>JAPLGV010000188.1 GCA_026389975.1 Chloroflexota bacterium | reverse complement strand
ATCCCAAACGACAACGGTGAATACTGCCTCGCTGCCGGCTTTGCCGCCCATCCAGGCTTTCGGTGGCGGCAGCGGGAATGGGAGCGGACTGAACTTTGTGGCTCCCCGTACTCAGTCAGGTTTGGGATTCCCGATCCTCAGGACGGGTGGTTCTTAGAGAATGGAAACCTTTCATTTCCGCGCCATGAACACGGACATTTTACTGGCTGCCCAGGGAACCCCCGCCCGTATTGCGGAAGGATTTGAAAAGGCGCAGCAGTTTATTCAGGCCAGTGAAGGCCGTTTCAGCCGGTTTTCCGAGGAAAGCGAACTCTCCGGGCTCAATCGTTCTGCGGGGAGGCCGTTTCAGGCCTCGCCTGACCTGTTCTCGGTAATTGTCCTGGCGCAACGGTTTTTCCACCAGACCCGCGGCCTGTTTGACCCGTCCATCCTGCCGGACCTGCGCCGGGTCGGCTATGACCGGAGCATGGACCTGCTCCGACAGCAGTCGGCAGTCCCCCTGTTCGAATCCCTGCTGGCAGGAGAGCATCCATCCTTCAGCGAGATGGAGCTCGACGAGACGAGAGACATGATCCTTCTGCCACCCGGGATGGCGCTCGATCTGGGCGGGATTGCCAAAGGCTGGATCGCCGAACAGGCAGCCCTCATCCTTTCTGAATTCTCTTCCGCCTGTGCCGTCAACGCCGGAGGGGATATGTTCCTGGTTGGGCTTCCGGACGGAGAAGAGCAGTGGCCGGTTGCACTCGAAGACCCGCTCCAGCCAGAAATTACACTGACCACGCTCAAGGTTGATCCTGGCGCGGTCGCCACCTCTGCCGTGACGAAACGCGTCTGGAAGCAGGGTGAAAAACAACGCCATCATCTTATTGACCCTCGTACTGGCGAACCAGCGGTAACAGACTGGTTGAGCGTGACAGTGATTGCTCCTCACGCTTATGAGGCTGAGGTTTTTGCCAAAGCCCTGCTCATTGGCGGGCCGCAAGAATCTGAAGAAATCGCCCGCAAGTGCGGCGCCCGGTTTTCTTATCTGGCAATAGATCATGATCGGAAAATTTGGGGTACACAAAAAAGTCTGGAGTCTTGCTCTGTTGCAAGCTTATAAAAAAAACATCTTTTTGTGTCATTGCGACGTCGTCCCCCTGTTCTTGGGGGAGCCGCGTTCTTCGCGGCGTGGCAATCCCCTCGCCGGCTGGGAGAATGCTCACCTGCACTTTCAGCAGGTGCAAGTGTCGGCGGAAGAACACCGCCTCCGTTAGCGACACGCAATTGTGTGTTTGCATCAAAGCACTGGAGTATATATATGTCCATTGAACGAAAAAACCAACTTAACCGTACAAAACCTCCTTCACCATGGCGGGCAATTATCAGCATATTTGCAACGCTGGTCGTTTTGTTGTTAATATTTTTTGGTGCCATCTTTGCACTGACCCCCTCCGGGCAGGCAGCGGGCAAGTGGTTGAACTGGCTCTTTGCCCTGGATAGTGTCCAGCTCTGGTGGTATGTGACCCGCGCCAGCGGGATCGTGGCCTATCTGCTATTATGGTTTTCCATGGTGCTGGGGCTGGCAGTTACGAGCAAATACCTTGACCGGTTGCTCGACCGCCTGTTCACGTACGACTTCCACCAATTCATCTCGCTGCTTTCGATTGCCTTTGTAGGTTTGCACGTCGTTGTCTTGATGCTTGACCGCTATCTGCCCTATTCGATCTGGCAAACCCTGGTCCCGTTCATTTCCCCCTATCGCCCCTTCTGGGTCGGGGTTGGCGTGATCGGTTTTTACATCACGCTCCTGGTCACAATAACGTTTTACATCCGCAGCCGGATCGGGATGCGGGCCTTCCGCCTCATCCACGTCCTGAGTTTGGTCGGGTACCTGGGTGTGACACTGCATGGAGTATACGCCGGAACCGACTCCCCGCTCCCGGCCATGCAGTTGCTCTATAAAGGGACCGCACTGGTGGTTATTTTCCTGACCATCTTCTGGCTGGTTCTGCTGGCTCTGCGGAAGCTGGAGGCGCGCCGGCTGGCATTGGCTGCTGCCAGATTACCTCGCCGGCGACACGCCGCTGAGAGGGATTAAGCCCCAGGTTTCCAACATTGATGATTACCTGATTACCTGAGACCTGATTACCTGATTACTTGATTACCTGTTTTTTTCACATTCTTTTCGAGCCCCTCGACTCAGGAAAGTTCAATGATTTTTGCAAGAAGCAGTAATAGCTCGACTTTATGAATGCCCTAAATGGGGAGGCGAGGGTTATTGTGCATTTCGGTTGAAAATGCTATACTTTCAGCAAAGGTCCATAAGCTGTTGCCCCCTGCGCTGGGCTCCGGGGACTTAGCCACCTACCGGCGGCTGAGCATCTAGTTATCTGCCCCATTATCACATCATGATATTCCCTCGGCAGAAAGCACGATTACCAAAATAACACAGAAAGGATAAGCCATGAACCAGAAGAATGCTGATATCCAACCAGAGTTTCCAACCCCTGAAACTCATAACGCATCTCGAACACCCGCCCCACCAGAATTTGTCGCTACCTCTACAAAGGCAGAAAAAACGCAGCCTGGCCGCTTGCAACGATTCTTTCGCAAGGTGCTTATCTGGCTGGTCATACTTGCTATTGTTTTCCTTGCAGGCATCGTTACAGACCATTATCTGCGCTTTAAGCCTTCGCAAGATGAATTGAAGACAGCCACGGCGCATTTGACACTATTACAAGTGCAGGTAGATGTGAGCAATGCGCGCCTGGCACTCTCCTTGAAGGATGTTGAGGGAGCTAAAGCTGCCCTATTCAATACCCAGCAGCGACTGGATAATCTGCTTCCGCGCATTGCCATTTTCGACCCCAATCTGGCCAAAAGCATGCCTCAACGACTCAGCCTGATCGTTTCAGGCTTGAAGAGAGATCCCGAAACTGCAAAAATTGACCTGGAACTGTTTACCAAGGATTTGCTTGCAATTGAAGCGGCGTTGTTTAACGACTAAAACGGAATTTACGCTTACAGGGTACTGCGCAAAGATGTGAACCACAGGGTACTGCGTCCCGTGCTGGAACCGGGACTACCACGTAAATATTTGAACCAAAATTCCCGGAATTGCTCGCAATTCGATAATAGCGAGTTCAGATATTTATGCAAGAAGCAGTGAAATTGCTGCCGAAGGTCTCTGTATTTTGATTATTCAAAGTTCACCTATTTATGACTCTACTGCAAAAACCATCTAAACACAAAGGTCACGAACCCCCAAATACCGGGGGCAGGTGGGCACGAAGGAAAAGCCTTTATCACTTATCCTTTGTTTACTTCGTGTCCTTCGTGTTAAAGACCTTTTTGCAGTAGACTCATT
>JAPLGV010000027.1 GCA_026389975.1 Chloroflexota bacterium | reverse complement strand
GCCCCAAACGCGGCTTCGCGGCGCACCGTTTCCAGGTCCCGGAAATCAATTGTCACCATTTCAATCGCCTGCAGGCCGAAGGCCGCGCAGGCTGTCACTACCGCCGAGCGGCCGTACAACAGTTCTGTTGCTTCGGGCGTGCGCACTGCGCCGACGCTGGCGGCGTAATCCTCGCCTCCGAAGATGAGACCGTCCAGCCGCGGGTGCGAAGCAATTTCCTTCAGGTTTAAAATCGCCTTGGCCGTCTCAACGCCCACCAGCATACGGATGGAATTGACCGGCCAGCCGTGCGCCAGTTCCGCGGCCTCGATTTTCCCGCTGACCCATTGGATTTGCTCCAGCGATTCCACTTTCGGCACGACAATCCCGTCCGGGCGGGAGGGCAAAACAGCTTCGATATCCTCCAGCTCCAGCCCCGAGCCGACGGCGTTGATGCGTGCCAGTTTCTCGGAACGGCCAAACGTCAGTTCGCGCAGCGCAGCCGCGCTGATCCGGCGTGCTTCGGTTTTCCGGTTCAGTGCCACGCCGTCTTCCATGTCCATGCAGATGCAATCCACGTCCAGCGTCAAGGCTTTTTCGATTTTGTGCCGGTCATCGCCGGGCATGTAGAGCAGGGCTCTTCGAGAGTGCATGCCCCTATTTTACGCTAGAAGCAGTAAAATTGGCGCATGTGGAAACCCCCGGTTTTATTTGTGATAAGATTCTGCCTATGAATTTTTCCAGAATTACCGACAACCTCTTTATTGGGGATACCCCGCGCCGGGATGAATATGATACTCTGCGAGACTTGGGTGTGCGCCTGATCATCAACATGCGCTTTGACAGGCGCCCCGCCATTGATCTGCATCAGCCACCGCTCGATTTTCTATGGCTGCGGACGTTTGACAACCCGGTACTGCCCATCCCCATCCGATCTTTGTTGTGCGGTGTCCATGCCGCGCTGGAGACGATCCGGGAAGGCGGGAAGGTCTACACCCATTGCGCCAGGGGCCGCCACCGCGGTGTGGCGATGGGAGCAGCCATTTTGGTCGCCCTGGGATACGACCCGGATGAGGCCATCGAGTTGATCAAGGTGCAGCGTCCTATCGCCGACCCGGATGTTTTTTATATCCGCAGGCGCATCCTGCGCTTTGCGCGTGCATGGCCCCGTGCCCCGTATCCCGTGCGGGAACCGGGACTACCGCGGGAACCGGGACTACCCCGCAGACGATTGACTGAAAGGAAATCCCGATGACTTCCTCTGAACCCCATGCCCCGTCCCCCGTGCGGGAACCGGGACTAACACGCGAGAACCGGGACTACCCCGCCCCGTACGAGAACCGGGACTACCCCGCTGGCATCGTCCCGACGCTCTTACGGGAAACCGGGACTACCATTCAATTCAACCAGTTGATTGCCGACCAGTGGGAAGCCTGGATGCGCTGGGATCCGCTCTTTGCCACCTCCTGCGGCGACCATCGTTTCAACGACCGCCTGCCCGAGGCCGGGGAGGAGCATTACGTTTCCTGGCACGCGCAACTGGCGGCCTTCCGCCAGCAACTGCAGAAGATTGAGAGCGGCGCGCTCCCTCCGGCAGACCGGCTGAACTACGACATCTTTGCCCGCATGTTGGACTTTGAGATTGCCGGGCTGGACTACCATGGCTACCGCCTGCCCATCTCCAAGGCGGGCGGGTTCCATATGTACTTCCCGGACCTGTACTTGCTCTCCCCGTTCGGGACGGTTCGCGACTACGAGAATTTCCTCGCCCGGTTGGAAGATATCCGCCGTTATTTCGACGAGTCTATTGGACTGATGCGCCTCGGCCTGCGCACCGGCTTCGTCCCGCCGCGCGTCACGCTGGAGGGCGTGGACCAGTCCCTGCGGGCGCACATCCTGGAGGACCCGGCCCGCAGCGTTTTCTTTAAGCCCTTCGAGCAGTTCCCGGCCTCGGTCGGTGAAGCGGAACGGCAGCGGCTGATGGCCGCGGCGGAAGACGTCATTCGTGGGTCGGTGGTGCCGGCCTACCGGTCGCTGCTCCAGTTCCTCGAAACGGAATACGTTCCCGGGTCCCGCGCCGGGATCGCCGCCGCGGAATTGCCGGATGGACATGCCTTTTACCAGGACCGCATCCGCTACTTCACCACGCTGGACCTGTCGCCCGAAGCCGTCCATGCCACTGGTCGGAGCGAAGTCCAGCGTATTCGTTCCGAAATGAACAACGTTATCCGCAAGACGGACTTCAAGGGCAATTTCCGGGCGTTCATCGAGTTCCTGCGCAGCGACCCGCGCTTCTACGTCACTACGCCCGAGGCACTGCTGGTACCGCCGCGTATTACCAGCCCGGCACCGGGGATGGGACTGTGGCGGGCAATTACTACGACAACACCTATGACCTGGCCAGCCGCCCGCTGTACGAGATCGAGGCCCTCTCGCTGCACGAGGCGGTGCCGGGACATCATCTGCAGATTGCCCTCCAGCAGGAACTGGGCGACCTGCCGAACTTCCGCCGCTTCGCCGGGTTTACCTCCTTCGTTGAGGGCTGGGCGCTGTATTCCGAGCGGCTGGGACTGGAAGTCGGTTTCTACCAGGACCATTATTCGGACTTTGGCCGCTTGTCCTATGAGATGTGGCGCGCCTGCCGCTTGGTGGTGGACACCGGCATGCATGCCCTGGGCTGGACGCGCCAGCAGGCGATTGATTTCATGGCTGAAAATACTTCTTCTACGCTGCTCAACATCACCAATGAAGTGGACCGTTACATTGCCTGGCCCGGCCAGGCGCTGGCCTATAAGCTGGGCGAGTTGAAGATCCGCGAACTGAGAACATTGGCTGAAAAGGAATTGGGCGCGAAGTTCAACCTGCGTGATTTCCACGATATTCTATTACTGGCGGGCGCGCTCCCGCTGGACGTGCTGGAGGTGCGAGTGCGGGAGTGGGTGGCGGGGCAGAAATAACGAAAAACTCCGAGTTCGATGAACTCGGAGGTCTGATTTATTCACTTGCCAGCTTTGCCACCGTGACCCCGGCTCCGCCTTCCTTATCCCCGCCTTCTTCATAAGAAGTCACATGCGGATGGTCCTTGAGGGCGGCCCGCACCTCCTGCCGAAGTTTCCCGGTGCCTTTGCCGTGGATGATGCGGACGAAAGGCAGCCCGGTCATGGTGGCTTTTTCAAGGTAGTGATCGAGCATGTCCAGGGCATCTTCGGCGCGCTGGCCGCGCAGGTCGAGTTCGATGCCCGGGGAGGAGGCGAGTACTGACGATTGACGATGAGCAGTGGACGACGGTTCAACAACGGCTTTCGAAACTTTGTGTTTTTCCGTGGTAGTCCCGGTTCCAGCACGGGGTACGGTCCGCAGTCCACCCCGGAAAGGCACCGGGACTTCGCCGTCTACGGTCTCTTGTTTTCGCTTCAACTCCTCCAGCGGGACGCGCATTCGCAGCAGACCGGCCTGAATTTCGGCCTCATCCTCGTCAAGCGAAATGATCGTCCCTTCGTTGCCGAGCCTTTTCAGGACAACTTTTTCGCCAACGGATAATGGACGATGGACGGTGGACAATAGTCTATGGTCTGTGGTCTGTCGTCTACGCTTTACCGGCGTCTGTATCTTCTCCTCCGCCTCCTCCACCTTCTCTTCAATCTCTTTTAACGCATCAAGCGGCTGGCGGGCTTTCTTTAATTCTTCTTTGAGCGATTTCAAGTGTGCCTTTAGCACCTCGACTTCCAGTTCACCCTCGGCGCGCGCCTGTTCGAGCACTTTCTGGCGCTCATCCTCGATTTTTTCCAGCCGTTCAGCCAAATCGTGTTCCATCCGGCGGGCCTCGGAGCGGGCTTTTCCGGCCTTTTCGCTCTCCTTGAAGGCAATTTTGCGCTGACGGTGGATGTCGCCGATGAGCTTGTCGGCGCGCAGGTCGTCGGGGTTGATTTCACTTTTTGCTGCTTCGATGATCTCCTGCGGCAGTCCCAGGCGCTGGGCGATGGCCAGCGCATTCGAGCGGCCGGGCAGGCCGATGGTCAGTTTGTAGGTCGGGAGCAGGGTCTGGACGTTGAACTCCAGCGAGGCGTTGACCACGCCCGGAGTGGTGTGGGCGAAGGTTTTCAGTTCCGGATAGTGGGTGGCGACGAAAGTGGTGATGCCCTGCGCCAGCAGGCTGGAGAGGATGGCACGCGCCAGCGCGGCGCCCTCCTGCGGATCCGTGCCCGCGCCGAGTTCGTCCAGGATGACCAGCGAGCGTTTATCCGCTTTTTTCAGGATATGGACAATATTGGTGATGTGGCCGGAGAAGGTCGAGAGCGATTGCTCGATGGACTGCTCGTCGCCGATGTCGGCGTAGACGGCTTGGAAGCAGGGCAGCTCCGAGCCGGATTGGGCCGGGATGTGGAGCCCGCTCTGGGCCATGACCGCCAGCAGGCCGATGGTCTTGAGCGAGACGGTCTTGCCGCCCGTGTTCGGACCGGTGATGACAAGTGCGAAAGTCCCGGATGCGGCGTCAATCGTGATGGGCACCACCGTTTCCGGGTCGAGCAGAGGGTGACGGGCGTTGAGTAAATGAATTGACGACATCGTACCCGGAGGGTATTGACGATTGACGACATCGTACCCGGAGGGTGTTGACGATTTTCCGTCGTCTGTCGTCCGTCGTCTGTCGTCCATTTTGAGCAGAACCGGCTCGGACGCGTCGACTGCCTCCGCATATTTGGCTTTGGCGAAGGCCAGGTCGAGTTCGGCCAGGGCGGCCACGCCGGGGACGATTTCCCCGGCCAGTACGCCCACCTGCGCCGAGAGTTCGGCCAGCACCCGGCGGACTTCGTCCCGTTCGGCGATCTGGGCTTCGCGGAAGGCATTGTTGAGTTCAACCACCGCCAGCGGTTCGACGAACAGGGTTGCCCCGCTGGACGACTGGTCGTGGACGATGGCTTTGACCTGGCCCTTGAACTCCGCTCGTAGCGGGATAACATAACGCCCGTCGCGCTGGGTGATGACGGCGTCCTGCAACTTGGAGGCGGTGGACGAGTCAGTCAGGTAGCGCTGGAGGCGGGTCATCAGCCGGTCGTGGGCGATCCGGACCTGACGCCGGAGGTCGTACAACCTGGGCGAGGCGCTGTCCGCGACTTCGCTGTTGTCGGCGATGCAGCGCGAGATGGCTTCGATCAATCCCGTCGGGGCCGGCAGGCGGCAGGCGATGTCGGCCAGATGCGGGGAGGCTTCGGCGTGTTTGTCAAAGAAACGGTGCAGGTCGCGCATCGAGACCAGCGTGGACTGCACATCCAGCAGTTCTTTCGGGTCGAGCACGCCACCGTGCGCCGCCAGGTCCACCTGCTCGCGGATGTCGTGAGCGCCGCCGATGGTCAGGTCGGTGGTGACGAGTAAGGTGCGCGCCTCGCTGGTCTCGGCCAGGCGGGTGATAGCTGTTTCGAAATCGGGCGTCGGCTGGAGAGCGCGTGCCAGGTCCGCCGAAGCGGAGAAATCGCAGAAGTCCGCCAGGCGGGTGAGGATCTTGGGGAATTCGAGGACGTGGAGAGTTTTGGCATCCATAGCAATTAACCGCGAAGAAAAGGAGAAATCGAAGAATTATATTTTACCCTCTTCGCGGCCATCGCGTCTTCGCGGTTTCCCTATTTCCTGATTACCCGATTCCTATTTACATATTCCCCAAAAACCGTGGTATACTCCCGTGCCGCTCGAAAGTGGAGCGCACGCACCAGGGAAATTGTTTTGATTACTTCCAAATGATGGCCCGGCGAATGTTGACCGGGCTATTTTGTTGGGCTGAGGCGCCCGCAAGAGCGCCTCGGATTGGCAAGAACTTCGGTGCCCGTGCTGGAACCGGGACTACCGTGGAGTCATCGAAACATCCCATCAATCATGTCATTGCGAGCCGCGCTTTTTGCGGCGTGGCAATCTTCTCTAGCCAGGAGATTGCATCGTCGCTTCGCTCCTCCCCTCCCCCAAGAACCGGGGATGATATCGCAACGACACTAAAAAGAGGATTTTGATGACCACCCAATTTACTGATTTAAACCTGCGTCCCGAGTTGATGCAGGCCATCGCCGCGCTAGGCTACACCGAGCCGACGCCCATCCAGGCTGCCCTCATCCCGGTCATGCTGACCGGCGCGGATGTGATCGGCCAGGCCCAGACCGGCACCGGCAAGACCGCCGCCTTCGCCCTCCCCATTTTGAACAATCTGGAACCCGGAGAACGCCACGTGCAAGCGCTGGTGCTATGTCCCACGCGCGAACTGGCTTTGCAGGTCGCCGGTGCCATTTACGATTATGGCAAAGTGCAGGATGCGCGCGTGCTGGCTGTCTACGGCGGGCAGCCTTACGGTCCGCAAATCAGCCGTCTCAACCGCGGCGTGGACGTGGTGGTCGGCACCCCCGGCCGCCTGATTGACCTGCTCGAGCGCAATGCCCTCAACATCAGCCAGGTCCGCACCGTGGTGCTCGACGAAGCCGATGAGATGCTCTCGATGGGCTTCATCGAAGACATCGAGACCATTCTGGCCGATACCCCCGAAGACCGTCAGACCGCCCTCTTCTCCGCCACCCTGCCGGCCCCCATCCGCCGCCTGGCCGACCGCTACATGCACGCCCCGCAGTCCATCCTGATCCAACGCGCCCAGGTCACGCTGGCGGCCATCGAACAGCGCTACTACCTGGTCAACCAGGCTGATAAACTGGCCGCGCTGACGCGCCTCTTCGAAATCGAACCGGTGACCAGCGCCCTGATTTTTGTCCGCACACGCGTCGGGACCGGGGAACTGGCCAACGAATTGGCCCGGCGCGGCTTCCCCGCCGAATCGCTGAACGGCGATCTGAGCCAGGAAGCCCGTGAACGGACTCTCAACCGGTTCCGCCAGAACCAGGTCAAAGTGCTGGTGGCGACGGATGTGGCCGCCCGCGGCCTGGACATTGACGACATTTCCCACGTCTTCAACTACGACCTGCCCGACGACCCGGAAATTTACATCCATCGCATCGGGCGCACTGGCCGCGCCGGAAAGACCGGCATCGCCATTTCGATGGTCACGCCGCGCGAGAAACGCCTGCTGCGCCAGATTGAATCCCTCATCCGCCAGCCGTTGACCAAGTCTGCGCTGCCGACCGAGGAAGACATTCGGAACCACCGCGAGAACGAATTGCTCGAAAACGTCAAAGTCTGGCTGGCACGCGCCCGCTACCACCGCGAACGCGAACTGGTGGCGCGGCTGGTGGAAGAAGGTCACGACCCGTTGGAAATTGCCGCCGCGGCCCTCAAGCTGGCGCGCGCCGATGAAAAACAGCGCCCGGTCGCTTCGGTTAGCGAGGTGCAGGAGACGGGTCCGCGCCGCTATGAACGGGACGGGAAACGCGCCCTCCACCGCGGCTATGCGGACCGCGAAACGGTCTCGCACGAACCGGGCATGGTCCGTCTCAGCCTGAGCCTGGGCCGCGTCCACGGTATCCGCCCCAACGATGTGGTCGGCACAATTGCCTTCCATGCTGACATCCCCGGCCATACCATCGGTAAAATCCATATCCAGGATAAATTCACCCTGGTGGACGTGCCCGAGAAATTTGCCGCCCAGGTACTGGCGAAGAACGGGAACTATCGCATCCGCCAGCAGCTGGTCAATGTCAAACCAGCGTGACACCCACATAAAGAATCAAAATCGGGTAGCGACATACAGCTACCCGATTTGTTTATTTCCTCGTGCTGCTTCTATGAGGCAGGCGCCCCGGCTGCGGCCTTTCGCAGCCTCAGCATCCCGCCGAAGGCCAGCAGGTTTAGCACCAGGCTGGCGAAGATCAGGAAGGTCATCGCCTGCGGACCGGTGAGGTCGATCACCCGCCCGATCAACCAAGGCAGCACCATGCCGCCGAAACTGTCGCCGAGCAGCACCAGCCCGCTGACGCGCCCGGTCAGGTTGAGCGACTGT
>JAPLGV010000333.1 GCA_026389975.1 Chloroflexota bacterium | reverse complement strand
TTCCGAAAGCCCGTAACCCTCGGAAACCTTGCCGCCGCTGAGCGCTTCGAACCGTTCCTTTGTTTCGCGCATCAAGGGCGCAGAGCCGGAGATGCAGGCCTTGATCGAGCCCAGGTCATATTTTCCGGCAATCACGTCTGGACGGTTGTTGATGGCGTTATACAACATAGGGATGCCGGGGAAGACGGATGGGCGGAACTTCTTGATATTGCCCAGCAGATCCGGCATGTCGCGCGGGTTGGGTACCATCACCATGCCGGCGCCCGAGGAGATAGCAAAGAGCATGCCGGCCACCATACCGTAGACGTGGAAGAGCGGGATGGCCATCAACACGGTCTCCTTCCCGGTCTCCAGGTTGGCCATCCACGAGACAATCTGGAGGGCATTGGCAACCAGGTTTCTGTGCATGGCCACCGCGGCTTTGGAAACACCTGTGGTTCCGCCGCTGTACTGGAACAGGGCGGTGTCGTCCGGTCCGATATTCAGTTTGGGGCGGTCTTCGGGCTTGTTCCTGGCAAGCAGGTCCTGCAGCCAGATATCGCCAGGCGCCAGTTCCACGCGGAAGCCGCCTTTCTTCTCCTTGAGCAGCGTGAACAGGACTTTCATCGCTGGTGGCAGTGTCTCCTTGATGTTCGTCACGATCAGCGTCTTGATCTTGGTCTCGAGTTGGGCGGTCTTCATCGTTTTGTAGAAGTTGCTCATCACGAACATGATCTCGATACCAGCATTATTGGCCTGATGGACAATTTCAGGTGCTGTGTAGCGCGAGTCGATGGCGACCACCACCCCACCCGCCTTGAGGATACCAAAGTAGACCATGACGAACTGCGGTGTGTTGGGGATGAAAATCCCGACGCGATCGCCCTTCTTGACGCCGAGACCTGCCAAGGCTGCGGCCAATTTATCGGTGATGGTGTCCATTTCCCGGAAGGAAATCGCCTCGCCCTTGAAGATGGTACAGGGCTGATCGGGATATTTCCTAGCCGATTCTTCCAGGAAATGGAAAATGGGAACAGATGGATAATTGATTGTTTGCGGTACTCCTTTATCGTAGTGCGCTAACCAGGGATGTGCATCCATTTTTACTTCCTCCTCCTTGAGAATAAAAATTGGCGAAAATCTATAAACAGTATAGAGGCAATAATCTGAAAAGTCAATGATTATCCCTACTTTTATGATATTTAGACTCTTTAAGGACACCGTGGATGAACCTTAAAGAATTCTTGACTTCGAGTCTCCGCTGTGCTAGAATGTAGACGTTCCCAAACTTGCGTATAGAAGTATTCATGTGACTAACCTTCGTCGTCCTCTGCGGCTCAACGTCGGATTCCTGATCAAATCGCCGATCGGTACGCGCCGTGATTTTAAATTCGTCTACGAAAAGATGCGCCTAGGGGAGGATCTGACCGTGGTTAATTTTACCGGCACGGCGTGTTTTGACCGCACCCAGCAAGGACTGCTGCTCCAGGGCGAGTTCGGAGCAGCCGCGGACCTGGAATGCGTCCGCTGCCTGGAAACTTTTTCCCAACCCCTCAAGTGGTCGTTCTCCGACCTGTTTGCTTTCGATAAACGCAATATCACCGATTCCGGCCTGCTCGTGCCGGAAGACGCCCAGATTGACCTGGAGCCATTGGTGCGCGAATATGCTTTGCTTGAATTTCCCATCAGCCCGGTGTGTGAACCAGACTGCAAAGGCCTATGCCCGGTCTGCGGTGAGAACCTGAACCAGACCGCTTGTGGACACCGGCCCGAACCCGATTCGCCGTTCGCGGCGTTGAAGGACCTGTTGAAGTAGGACGCGCCTGATGAGGAGGGTAATAATTGGCGCCACTTGACCGAATACATCGCAACCGGGAAGTCTTGAGCCTGCTTCTGGAGAAAGCCTCCGTGCAGGGCTATTTGACTACCGACGACCTGCTGGAAGTCTCTCCCGAAGTGGGGGAGGATGCCGAGCGGCTGTCTGTTATCATGCTGGCCCTGCGCCACCGGGGTGTGGACGTGGTGGACCCCGAAGTATTGGACGCCGCTCCCGCTGACCTTTTGGTCGTACCGGGTCTGGAACCCTGGGCCGAACCGGAGCCTGTGGTCAGCGATTATTCCAGCGACGATACAGTGGGCATGTATCTAAAAGAGATGTCGCGCGTCCCGCTGCTCAAAGCGGATGAGGAATTCGAGATTGCCGTCCGCATCGAGGATGGGCGCAAGGCCAAAGCCGATTTGCTGCGCACCCCCGGCCGCGAACGGACTCTGGAGCGGCAGCGGCTGGAAGCCCTCGTGCAAGACGGGATTATGGCCCGTGAGCACATTATTAAGGCCAACACCCGCCTGGTGGTCAGCATCGCCAAGCGTTACATGGGACGCGGTGTGCCTTTCCTGGACCTGATCCAGGAGGGCAACCTCGGCCTGATGAAAGCGGTTGAGAAATACGATGTCCATAAAGGCTTCCGATTCTCAACCTACGCCACTTGGTGGATCCGGCAGACTGTCTCGCGTGCCATCGCTGACCAGGCGCGCACCATCCGTGTCCCGGTCCACATGAGCGACCGCATCCGGAAGACCTACAAGGCTACCCATGACTTGGAACAGCGCCTGGGACGCGTCCCCACGCTCGAAGAGTTAGCAGTGGAACTGGGTTTGGACCTGCAAAAGGTACAGTGGATTCTCCAGGTTTCCTGGTTGCCGCTTTCGCTGGAGAGTCCTGTCGGGGATGACGAAGAGTCCGAACTGGGGATGTTCATCGAAGATGAACTGACCCCCACACCGATGCAGAGCGTCTACCAGTCCATGCTCAAGGAGAAGATTGACGAGGTGCTGGGCACTTTGACGCCCCGCGAGGCGCGCATCCTGCGTCTGCGTTTCGGGCTGGACACTGGCGTCCCATACACGCTGGAGGAGGTGGGGGAGAAGTTCGGCCTGACGCGCGAACGCATACGCCAGATTGAAGGGAAAGCATTGCGGCGGTTACGCCATCCAAGAAGGGCGAGACAGTTGAAGGAATATTTGTAAGAAGCAGGTAATAGGGTATCAGGGATAGGGAATGGGGTAAACTGTCAATGACAATTAGGGTAAAATAGGATTGTTGAGAAGGGTGATGGCTACGGCACTTCCAATATCGGTACCTGAAGAAGTTGATGACGAATTCGAACGCAGGCTGGAAAGTGCCCCACGTTTCCTGGTGCGTGTTGAGCGTGCCCGCAAAGCCTTTCAGGAAGGGAAAGGTATCCGATTGAAAGAAATCAAATGGGATGATGATGAAAAGCAAGATTAATCCTCATTCTGAAAAATAGCCTCCCCAAATCTGGGGAGGTTTCGCTTTAGTGTATCGCTCCCCTTCGGTGACGAGGCAGTCTCCTCGCTTAGCGGGGATTGCTCTACTTCTACACCGTATACAACCTTTTATACAACCCGCCCAGCTTGAGCAACTCCTCGTGTGTCCCCATCTCGCGGATGGACTTGTCCTCCAGCACCACGATCTTGTCTGCGTTGCGGATGGTGGACAGGCGGTGGGCGATAATGATGGTGGTGCGTCCCTGCATCAGGCGTTCGAGTGCCTGCTGGATGAGCTGCTCGGTCTCGGTATCCACCGAGGAAGTCGCTTCATCTAGAATTAAAATCGGGGCGTCTTTCAGGATGGCACGCGCAATGGACAGGCGCTGTTTCTGCCCGCCGGAGAGCTTGACGCCGCGCTCTCCGATGAGCGTGTCGTAGCCCTCGGGCAGGTCGGCGATGAAGTCGTGAGCGTTGGCGGCTTTCGCGGCGGCGATCATCTCGGCCTCGTCCGCATTTGGGCGGCCAAAGAGCATGTTCTCTCGCACCGTCCCGTAGAACAGGAACACATCCTGCAACACGATGCTGATCTGCTGGCGCAAACTGTCCAGCGTGTAGTCGCACAGATCGCGCCCGTCCAGTGTGATCGAGCCGCTGGTCACGTCGTAGAAGCGCGGGATGAGACTGACCAGGGTGGTCTTACCCACGCCCGTCGGCCCCACCAGCGCCACCACCGATTTGGCCGGTATCTCCAGCGAAACATCCTCCAGCACCGGGATGCCTTCGGTGTATTCAAAGCTGACGTTGTGAAAGACGAATTCGCCGCGCACCCGACCCGTCACCGGCGCCGCGCCACGGGCGGTCTGCGGCTCCCGGGGCTCCGCCAGCAGACCGGCTACCCGGTCCGCGCCCGCCAGCGACGACTGGACCGCCTCCCAGGCGCCGCTCAGGTTGCGTACCGGGGAGTAGAAACTTTCTAGGTACAGGAAGAAGGCCACCAGGTCCGCGACCGGCAGCGTGCCCTGGAGCGCCAGCCGTCCGCCGAAGTAAATGACGATCAGGGTCCCGATCGAGGAAGTAAATTCCACGAACGGCTGGAAAGTCGCCATCAGTTTCAGGGCGTTGAGCAGGGACTTGCGGTAGTTGTCAATCCCGGCCTGGACACGCTTGGACTCCTCTTCTTCGCGCGTGAAAGCCTTGATCTCGCGGATGCCCGACAGGTTGTCGTTGAGCAGGGCGTTCAGGTTGCCGAGTTCCTTCTGGCGGTTGCGGAAGGCCGGGCGGACGCGTTTGGCGTATATTTGCAGGGACAGGATGACCAGCGGGATAGGGAGGGTGCTGAGCAGGGTCAGTTTCCAGTTCAGGCCGAGCAGGACGGCGGTCACGCCGAACAGGGTGACCACGTTGACGACCACGTCGGGGATGGCGTGGGAGATGAGTTGCTCGAACAGATCGGTATCATTGACCACGTTGGACATCAACTGCCCAACCTGTTTGTCTTCATAAAAACGCAGGGAGAGGCGCTGCATGTGATTGTAAATATACTTGCGCACATCGGCTACCACGCCCCAACCGGCCACGTGGGCCACGTACGAGCGGACGAACGTCAGGCCGGCGCGCCCGACGTAGGCGATGAGCACGATGATGGCCAGTTTGGTGACGTAGCCCATATTTTCCACGCTGGCTGTCGGTCCGGTTACGTTGGCGACCAGCAGTTTGACAATCCACGGGATGAGCAGTTGGATGCCCACCAGAACCAACATGCTGACGGCGGTGACGACCAGCGAGAGGGTGTATTTGCGAGCATAGTTGAAAATGAGTTGGAATGGTTTCATCATTGACCTCGGGGGTGATTGTACAACCAGTTACTCAATCTGTGGTGACAATTCGATTGCAATCGAAAAAGGACTACCCGTGTAACCGGGCAGTCCTTTTTAGATTAGACCTAAAGCAAAAACCAGCCAATTAGAGCTTGCAACTTGGCGCAGTACATAGTAAACTCAACCCGATGAACACCCCTTCCTTTTCCCTGTCTAAGAGGATGCCTATGGCAATGCCTTGCCGAGCACGGACAGCCGCACCGGGAGCGTAAGAACCCGCTTGCCAACCCAAAGGGCTGTCCGCTGAAAGGACGGCCTTTTTGTTTGTAAGTGCAGTAAATGGTGAATGGGTTATGGAGAATGGTGTCTTAAGGCTTTGAGCCTTTC
>JAPLGV010000155.1 GCA_026389975.1 Chloroflexota bacterium | reverse complement strand
TCCCAGGGCTCCGAATACCCGGCCGTGGTTATCCCCATCCTGACCCAACATTATGTGCTCCTGCAACGCAATCTGATTTATACGGCGGTTACCAGAGGCAAGAAGCTGGTGGTGATGGTGGGTTCAAAAAGGGCCTTGGCCATAGGGATCGGGAATGACAAGACGAAAAAGCGGTACACTTACCTATTGAATAGGCTGAGTTTGTAAGGGGCTGAAAATACGAAAGTTGCGATATAATGTGGATAGATTGAATTTTCTGGCTTTTGATAAGTGTCGGATCATAGCAGAAACCTTGCCCGGGGAGCCATTCCAATTTACTACCAACATACTATGCGCCAAGATTTCCCCATGCACCCCATCCAGGCAGTATGCCTTCCACGAATACGCTGCTTGCTGCAGTTTTATAACGGTAAGGTGCCACCTGCCACCAAAGAGCTAAAAGCCACGGTCTTGCGGTCAATTCTGTAGGGAGCGAATTCCCCCTCGGTTCCAATGCTTCCGCTTGAAGCTTAGCCCATTGGTAAGTGGACGGATAAATCATGGTTTGATCCACGCCCGAAGCAATACGAAGTGTACAATATTCCCACGCATTGTCGGGTAAACAAACCCGATGAGCGAGTCTTGTGAAATTCGGCCAAAGATTCTTGCACGTTTGTTTGAGATTGGTCCGCACAAGCAAATGAAAAAGGGGTTCTGCCGTAAACGCACTACCCGCGAATGTTTCACGACCAACGGCACTCGCTTCTCCCGCCTTATCTAAACGCATTTGGGACCGGGCAATCTGTTCGAAGCTGTAGTATGGTCCTGGTAAAGGGGATATGCTCTTATGCTGATTCAAGGCGATTACAGCTTCAGTTAGATTTGCGATTTCCCAATCCGGCCTTTGTGTCGGATCGTTTTTTCTTAACCATACAAGCCAAGGAACCAAGTTCGCTACTGCTCCTTCGCCCCATAACTTGACATGTTCATGACGTTGCAGCAGCCATTGTTTTAATTTTTCCCTGGATTCATCTTCTAAAAGATGGCATGATTCGTCCAAAAGCGCTAGGCAACTCAGCAAACCCAAGATGGTAGTGTAACGCCAACCATAGACTTCAGGATCGGTAATGGCGTTTCCTTCAACAATATGCTTGCGATCTTTGACTTCATTCCATAGCTGCGCTAAAGCGTCACCAACGGAGGCCACGGCCAACCACAAGGTTTCGAATGCCACTCCATTCAGTCTATGCCCATGCTTCTCTCCTGCTGCGATGACACTGATCGCAAGGAGGGTCCATGCCGAAGCGACCGCGAAGTGGTTTTCTGCCTCTGCGAATCCGGATGTTGCGATACCGGTCAACAATGCCGCGCTTGTGACGGCGCGTTGAAACCCAGGCTGTCCTAATAAGTTATCCTCTGGCGTTTGAAGTGCCAGAATCTTACTAATAAGCTGAGAGAGCATTTCAGTTGGAAGGACATCTTTCGGGTCTGACAAAAAAATTTCAAGAAGTATTCGGGTATCTTCGAGCTCGCCTGGCCACAGTGAAGCGCCGAATTCCTTGCACCTGCCAAGCAAATCCCCGCGAGAAATCAGCGAGACCTTGGATGGATAATAAGGCATCCGGTTTAAGCTTCCGATGGCAACCTGAACTTCCTCTTCAAAATAGCCATTGCTCACAAGATAGGCATTATGCGGCTCGGAAGGAAATCCTGGAAAATCAACTGCTTGTGACATCAGCTGTACGAGTTGTGGTTGGACCTCATTGCGGAACTGGTTTAGATTCAGCTTCTTTCCACCCGGATTGCCTTTTAGCTGATAAGTACAACCCTTACCGTCTGGCGCAATCGCAAGCACATCCCTTCCAAATTCAAGGGCAGTGTGTCTTGTGCTGTGCACGACGCGATAGCCTCGGGCAGAAAGCATCTGAACAAACACAGGCTGGTAGCTGCGTTCGCTCGCGTTATCCAACCAATTTTCTATCAGTTTCTCTAACACGCCACTCCAACCACTTTGTTTCCATGATTTCATAAAGACGCTTTCGCAACGTCGGATCAGAATTTATCAGATCAAGAACTTGCTTGGCTCTTGGTTCAAGCGCTGGACCAACAACAAGCGAGAGAGAGTTAATTTTTCCAGTTTCATCAAATTCAAGTTGCAATTTTTCCAATACCTTAAACACTGCCTCAGCATCCAATGGCTTACCCTGCTGATCAACAGCCTGACCAGCCTTTTCAAGAGT
>JAPLGV010000183.1 GCA_026389975.1 Chloroflexota bacterium | reverse complement strand
CAAGAAGAAGATCAAGGAAATCGCGATAGAACTCTTGGATGAACTTAAAAAAGACAATCTTGGAAAAGCTGATTTCATTATTTGCATACCTGAAGACATGACTCAAACCCAGGAGGCTTCAGCAGGTGCTATCGTTATGCCACCTGCAGCGACAACTCCGGCTGGTCCAATGAAAAACGCGAAGGCAGATACCGTGAAAAAACCTGCTCCCGAAACCGGGTCAGGCGGGGATAACGACGATGACGATTGAAGCTTTACTGGTTCAGGCAAATGTGAAATAAGCGTTGATCAGAAAATTCCACAAGGTTACGATAACCTCATTGTGCCACCAGTAGTCCACATCAATCCAAAAGTCCACATTGTATTGTCGCGCCGCCCCCAGTGCCACCGCCAACATGACAGGTCCACAGATCTCCTTGAGGATCTTGGGGCTGACATTTAATCCAGCCTTCGCGGCGAGGTGCATCATCACCGGGAAGAGGTGTTCGACAGCAGCCGGCTTTCCAGCCACGGTACAGGCTTTATTACGTGAGCGCAGTGAAGCCAGTACTGCCTCGCGCGCCGTAAACAGGTCCAGGCCTTCGGTCTCTGCCAGGTAATGTTTGTCATTGTAGCCATAATAATCTATAATTGGCCAATGGGCATTGATTTGCATATGGTCGGCCTCATCCAGGATAAATCCAAGGAAGCCGGGGTGATTCGCCAGGTCTTTTTTCAACATCAGTTCAGGTACCCAGCCGATGGGAGCGCCCTCAAAGTTAAGCACATATTTGATATTATTTCGATCACAATCAGCCAGGGTGGGGGTTAGTAACTCCGCCTTGCCCCCAAAATGTATATCGTAAAAATCCAGGCCAAAATCGGTTGATCGCGTTATGGCTTCGTCAGTCCCAACGGTCAGTCCAAATAAGGGTTTTGGCTCAATTTTAGACATATTATTATGCATCCTCCGTAGGCTATTTTGAGCAATTTATTAAAAACGTTGACAAAACATATAATCATTGCTATGATAACGATAACGGGAACGCTAACAAAATGATACCACAAAATCGTAGAATTACAATCAAACACGTTGCCAAAGAGGCTGGTGTGTCCACCCAGACCGTTTCTAGGGTCATCAATGTCCGCCCCGATGTGTCCCCAGAGACCCGCCAGCGCGTATTGGATATTATCAATCAATTAGGCTATCAACCCAGTGAATTGGCTCGCAGCCTGATCCAGCGCCGCAGTTATACCCTGGGGGTTGTAACTGCCGGACTGAAGTACATCGGTCCTTCCCGGACATTGAATGGGATCACCACCAAGGCCGAAGAGTCGGGATACGCCTTGCTGCTCAAGGAACTTCCTAGCTTTACCTCAAATGAGATTCAACCCCTCCTTCAATTTTTGCTGGCCCGCCACATTGATGGAATCCTGTGGGCGGTTCCCGAGATTGGAAATAATCACGATTGGGTCAAGCAAGGCCTGACTGGAATTCCCGTGCCGGTCGTTTATCTAACCATGCAGCCCCATCCGGATGTATCAGTCGCGGCGATCGACAATTATCTCGGCGGTGTGATCGCAGTCCAGCACCTGCTGGAACAGGGACGGCATTGCATTGGACATATCTCAGGTCCCTTGGATTGGTGGGAGGCTCGCCAGCGCAAACAGGGCTGGCAGGACACACTTAAGAAGGCCGGCTTCCCGGTGTCTGATGCCTCATGTGTGGAAGGGAATTGGTCCTCCTCCAGCGGTGAGGTAGCCTTTCAACAATTATTACAGTCTTATCCAGATATGGACGCCATCTTCGTGGCCAATGACCAGATGGCACTATCTGTACTGCGAGTTGCCCATCGGCTCGGTATTCATGTCCCCCGTGATTTGCCCGTTGTTGGATTCGACAATCTCTCTGAGTCGGCATTTTTCTGGCCAGCCCTGACAACTATCAACCAGAATCAGCTTGAGTTGGGTGGTCGGGCTGTCCAGGAGCTGGTTGCCCAGATCGAAGTATTCCAGCGTAACGAACAAGTGGCACCCCAAAACGTTCTGCTTTCCCCGGATTTGATTGTTCGTGAAAGTTCTGTGGTTCAAAAGTAAGCTGGCTGGCGTAAATCATGGTTGCAGGAGGTTGTCGTGATTGATTTCAAAGGATTGGAAGTTTGGTTTGTGACTGGAAGCCAGCATTTATATGGCGAGGCAGTGCTTAAGAAAGTGGCGGAACATTCGCAGGAAATGGCGCAAGGGATGGTGAAGTCGGGTAAACTGCCGCTGAAGGTCCTTTTCAAACCGGTCGTGACAACTCCCGATGCGATCACTGAACTTTGCCGGGACGCAAATAAAGCTCGAAACTGCGTCGGCATAATTACCTGGATGCATACCTTTTCACCTGCGAAAATGTGGATAGCCGGTCTGAATGCTCTACGCAAGCCATTTGTACATTTGCACACGCAATATCACCGGGACTTGCCCTGGTCTGAGATTGATATGGATTTCATGAATCTCAACCAGTCCGCACATGGCGATCGCGAATTTGGATTTATCGGCAGCCGGATGCGATTGAACCGGAAAGTCATTGTTGGCTTCTGGCAGGATGAGGATGTGCTTCTCAGCCTCGCAACCTGGATGCGTGCCGCCTGCGCCTGGCACGATGCCCAGGGTGCTCGCATTGCCCGCTTTGGCGACAATATGCGCGATGTCGCCGTCACCGAGGGCGACAAGGTTGAAGCACAAATACAGTTGGGATATTCGGTGAATGGCTATGGAGTCGGCGACCTGGTCAAGTCCGTCAGCGTCGTTGTAGACTCGGAAATCGATCGACTGGTAGCTGAATATGATGATAGCTATACGGTCGCCAAATCTTTGCGCTCTGATGGCTGTCAACGCGGTTCTCTGCGTGAAGCTGCCCGCATTGAGCTGGGATTGCGAACTTTTCTTGAAAACGGGGGGTTCAAAGCCTTTACCACCACTTTTGAAGATTTGTGCGGTCTGGCGCAACTACCGGGTTTGGCCGTGCAACGCCTGATGCTGGAGGGTTACGGCTTTGGCGCTGAAGGCGATTGGAAGACCGCCGCTCTGGTGCGTGCCATGAAGGTTATGGGATCTGGCCTGGATGGCGGGACTTCATTCATGGAAGACTATACCTACGACCTGAACAAGGAGAACCCGAAGGTGCTCGGCGCTCACATGCTGGAAGTTTGCGCATCCATTGCAGGATCGAAACCGTCTCTGGAAATCCATCCGCTTTCGATCGGCGGAAAGGATGCCCCGGCTCGGCTTGTGTTTACCGTACCCAGCGGCCCGGCAGTTAATGCAACCCTCCTGGATATGGGGAATCGCTTCCGTATGGTCGTGAATGAGGTGGATGTCATCCAGCCGGAGAAGCCGCTTTCGAAACTGCCGGTTGCCAGCGCGGTATGGATTCCTCGCCCCAATCTCAAGGTTGCAGCAGCAGGTTGGATACTGGCAGGCGGTGCTCACCATACCGGTTTCAGTCAGTCCGTCACCATCGGCATGCTCGAAGACTTCGCCGAGATCGCCGGGCTGGAATTCCTGGTGATCGGCGAAGAAACAAACCTGTCGGAGTTCAAGAAGGAACTTCGCTGGAACGATTTGTACTACCATTTATCCAAAGGTCTGTTGTCCTGAAAGCGATCCGGTTGCATGTTTCCAATGATCTGCGCCAGGTTGAGCAGCCGGGGTTGGAATCCTGTACGGGTGAGACAATGGTGCGCCTCAAGGCGGTCGGAATCTGCGCTTCAGACCTGCGCTGGTTCGACGACACTAGCGACGGAGATCTGACGGGTGATCCGGTAAAGATATTTTGCGCCGAATGGGTCGTCGAGCTCTCTGCCTTACAGAAATCGCTCGCACACACTTGGGTCTGTGTTAGGTGACTTGATGTTCTACTTTGGAGCCGATTATTACCCCGAACAATGGCCGCAAGAACGTTGGCCTGAAGATGCCCGCCTGATGAAGGCGGCTGGCTTTAATGTCGTCCGCTTGGCTGAATTTGCCTGGTCGAAGATGGAGCCGAGCGAAGGTAAATTTGATTTTAATTGGCTAGATCGCGCCTTGAAAACTCTGCATGACCAGGGAATTGTGGCCCTTCTCGGCACCCCCACCGCCTCACCGCCTCCCTGGCTGATGACCAACCACCCTGACATTTTCCGCCTCCGTGAGGATGGCCTCCGTGTGACCTATGGCAATCGCTGTGAGTATTGCCCCAACCATCCAACCTATCATGACTTCACTCGCCGGATTGTGACCGCCCTGGCGGAGCATTATGCTGACCATCCGGAAGTCATCGGATGGCAAATTGACAACGAGATGGGTAACCGCTGCTACTGCCCGGTGTGCCGGTCGAAGTTCCAGGACTGGCTCAAGGTGCGCTATGGCACCCTGGAGAAGATGAACGCGGTCTGGGGAACCGAATTCTGGAGTCATATTTACACCGATTGGACCCAGATCCCCGTCCCGTTGGCGACCGGCGGCTCCCCCAATCCCGGGCTGGCATTGGACTTCAGGCGCTTCATCTCTGATTCTTATGTCGCCTACCAGCAGATGCAAGTGGACCTGTTGCGGGAGGCCTGCCCGGATCATCTCATCACCCATAATTTCATGGGATTTGGCTACGAAGGGTTGAATTATTACGACTTGGCCAGAACCCTGGACTTGGTTAGTTGGGATGATTATCCGGCTGGCTTTTGGTTGAAAGACAGGCGTGTGACCGAACCGGAGGCGCTTGCGCTTGGACATGACACCATGCGCGGCCTGAAGCATCAGAACTTCTGGGTCATGGAGCAACAGGCCGGACCGAGCGGTTGGGAGATCGTCAGCCCAACCCCCCGCCCGGGTGAACTGCGATTGTGGGCGTACCAATCCATCGCCCACGGCGCAGATGGGATCGTGTTCTTCCGCTGGCGCACCGCACGATATGGCACGGAACAATACTGGCACGGTCTGCTTGACCACCATGGCTTGCCCGGTCGCCGGTATGAGGAGATCAAGCAAATGGGCGCCGAACTCAAAAAGGTTGGCGCGGCCATCCAGGGTTCCTCGGTCAAAGCCCGGGTGGCGATTCTCCAATCCTATGACAGCCGCTTCGCCTTTCAGATTCAGCCGAACAATCCATCCTTCCAATATAGCGAACACGTGACCCATGTTTACCACGCTCTCTTCAACCGTAATATCGCTGTGGATGTGATTTCCCCACAGGCAGACATGTCGAATTACATGCTGGTTATCGCTCCGGCGCTGCATGTCCTGGACGAGGCGGTTGCCGCGCGGCTTGAACAATACGTGCAGGCAGGTGGGACGCTGGTTCTCACGCCGCGCAGCGGTGTCAAGGACGAGGCCAATGCTGTTGTGAACCTGCCTCTGCCAGGCTTGCTGGCGGAAGTCTGCGGGATTACCGTCGCCGAATACGACTCTCTGTCGGCGGATATTTCCCAATCGGTCAAGTTCATCGCCTCGGGGTTGAAAAAGCTTGGCACATGCGCAGCGCGTGTCTGGTGTGACATCCTCGAACCCGCCGGCGCGCAAGTCCTGGCCGCTTACACCGCTGACTATTATGCCGGTCGGCCGGCGATCACGCTCAACCAGTACGGAAAGGGCCAGGCTGTTTACGTTGGCACCTTTGGTGATGTCTCCTTGTACCAGGCTTTATTTGGCTGGTTGGTCCTAAAGCTTAATATCCCCCCTGTATTGAATGCACCTGAGGGGATCGAGGTCGCTGAACGCTGGCAGGGTGACCGGCGTCTGTTGTTCGTCCTCAATCATACCAATGCGCCGCAGAAGGTTTCCCTGCCCAATGGCTATATCAACCTCATGGATGGAAAAGTCTCTCATGGCGAGGAAACCATTCCCGGCCGCGATCTGGTCATTCTTGCTTCTCCATCTGAATCCGCAGGATAAAATAAACAGCGATTTTTTTGACAGGAGACAAGATTGTGGATGAATACGAGCAAAAACTGGGACTGATCCGTTCCTGGATGGCGGATCGCAAGCTGGGGGCGCTTTTCCTGCAGCGCGTCAGCAGCTTTGCATGGGCCACCTGCGGCGCCGCCTCTTACATCAACGTGGCTTCCACGGATGGGGTTGCCTCGTTGTTGATCACGCCAGATCATCAATACCTCTTCACAAATAACATCGAAGCGCCCCGCCTCGAGAAAGAAGAGAAATTACCGGACCAGGGATGGGACTTCCGCATTGCTCCCTGGAATGGCACGAAAGACACTGTCGCCGGTCTAACCCGCGGCCTGAGTCTCGCGTCTGACGGTTTCTTCCCCGGTGCGCTGGATGTTTCGTCGGAACTCGCCCGTCTGCGCGCCTGCCTCTCGTCTGAGGAAGTCGCCCGCTTCCGGGTATTGGGAGCGCTGTGCGCCCAGGCGATGGATGCTGCTATCCATGCTGTCAAGCCCAGCATGACCGAAAATGCGATTACCGGCATGCTGGCAGGCGAGGCCGAGAAGTGTGCTGTACAGGCCATCGTCAACTTGATCGCCACCGACGAGCGCATTTACGACTATCGCCACCCGCTGCCGACCGAGAAGAAATTTGAAAGGTATGCCATGCTGGTGCTCTGCGGCCGCCACCGGGGACTGGTTTGCTCGTTGACGCGCTTTGTCCATTTTGGCCGGCTCCCCGACGAACTCCGCCGCAGAGCCGAGGCGGTGGCCCGCATCGATGCCACGTACATCGCCTCCACCCGCCCCGGCCAGACCCTGGGCGCCATCTTCGAGCAGGCGGTGGCGGCATATGCCGCCGCTGGTTTCGCCGAGGAGTGGCAACGGCATCACCAGGGCGGCCCGGCCGGCTACGAGCCGCGCGAGTATTTGGCAACACCTGGTTCCAAAGAAATCGTTGCCTCCGGGCAGGTTTATGCCTGGAACCCAACCATTACCGGGAGTAAGTCCGAGGATTCGGTTTTGATCAACGAAAACGGGTTTGAGATTCTGTCTGCCATTCCGGGTTGGCCGATGGTGAAGGTCGAAGTGGGTGGTCGGATCATCGAACGGCCGGATATTTTGATCGTGAAGTAATTCCTGCCATGAAAACTCTTCGCCTCCACGGTCCTGGTGATTTACGCCTGCATGAAGAGCCTGTTCCGGTTCCCGGGGCAGGGGAGAGTATGTTGCGAGTCACGGCTGTGGGGATCTGCGGATCGGACCTGCACTGGTTCAACGAGGCCGGGATTGGAGATGCCCATCTGGAGAAACCACTGGTGCTCGGGCATGAGTTTACCGCACTGACCGAGGACGGCGTGCGCGTGGCTGTGGATCCGTCCATCCCCTGCGGTGAGTGTGAGTTCTGCCTGGAGGGTAATCCGAATTTTTGTGCGAAGCTTATCTTTGCCGGGCACGGAGAACAGGATGGTGCTCTGCGCGAGAGGATAGCCTGGCCGAAACGCTGCCTGTTTCCACTCTCGGATGCAATCTCCGATCCGGCCGGCGTTATGCTGGAACCGTTGGGGATCGCCATCCATGCGGTGGACCTGGCTCACCTGCGGGTCGGCATGTCGGTTGGCGTCTTCGGCTGCGGTCCGATTGGTTTGCTTATTCTCCAGCTGGTGCAACTGGCGGGTGCAAACAAGGTTTTTGCCACAGACATCCTTCCGCACCGTGTGGAGGCAGCACGCGCTCTTGGGGCGGACGTCGCCAGTTTGGTAGGGGATGGGCTCGGCGTCCGGGAATTGGCGATATCTGATGGGCGAGGGCTGGACGTGGTCTTCGAAGCCGCCGGGGAGAATAACGCAGTTGAGATGGCTGTCGCCGCTGCCCGCCCAGGTGGGAAGGTGATTCTGGTGGGTATCCCGTCCGATGACCGGACCTCGTTCACAGCTTCGATTGCTCGACGCAAGGGTCTCACGTTCAAACTGGTACGAAGGATGAAGCTCACTTATCCGCGCGCCATCCGGTTGGTGGAGAGTGGGTTTGCAGTTGCTGCACGGAGGGAAGGGTTGAAAGTGATTATCGCCCCGTAATGGAGGCTCGTATGACGAAATATGCAATCGGCGTGGATTTCGGCACTGAATCGGGACGGGCGGTGCTGGTGGATGTGACTGACGGCAGGGAAGTTGCCACGGCCGTCTACCCCTACTCGCACGGCGTCATCGACGAGAAACTGCCCATCCCGGGGGAGGAGATCCGCCTCGAGCCGGACTGGGCGTTGCAGGAGCCACAGGATTACATCCGCACCTTCCAGAACACCATCCCGGAAGTGCTCAAGGAGTCACAGGTGAAACCGGAGGACGTGATCGGTATCGGGATTGACTTCACCGCTTGCACCATGCTGCCGGTCA
This sequence comes from Chloroflexota bacterium, assembly GCA_026389975.1. Taxonomy (GTDB): domain Bacteria; phylum Chloroflexota; class Anaerolineae; order Anaerolineales; family Villigracilaceae; genus UBA877. The sequence continues at coordinate 8,164 of JAPLGV010000183.1, read as the reverse complement.
AGCGGGATGGTACGCCTCTGTGCGACTTGCCGGAATTCCGCCGGCAACCGCATGCCTGGGTCAAACTATGGAAGCACCACGCTGCCCAGCCCGAAGCAGACAAGATCAACGAGACTGCCCGCAGGATGGGCCAGAAGTGGCTCGACCGCTACGGCGGCAAGATTTCATCTGAATGGTTCTTCTCGAAGGTATTACAAATTCTGGATGAAGCTCCGGAAATCTATGCTGCTGCTGATCGTCTGCTCGAAGCCGCCGACTGGGTGGTCTGGCAGTTGACCGGGGTCGAGACGCGCAACTCCTGCACCGCCGGTTACAAAGCCATCTGGTCCAAGCGCGAAGGCTTCCCGGACAAATCCTACTTCAAAGCACTCGATCCACGGCTGGAAAACGTTGTGGACCAGAAAATGAGCCGCGATATCCGGCCCATCGGCGACCGCGCCGGCGGGTTAACCGAACTGGCCGCCCAATGGACCGGTCTCAAAGCCGGCACAGCGGTGGCCATCGCTAATGTGGATGCCCACGTGGCGGTTCCGGCATCCACGGTCACCGGGCCGGGGCGCATGGTCATGATCATGGGGACATCCATCTGCCACATGGTGTTGGGCGATGAGGAGCATGTCGTCCCAGGCATGTGCGGCTATGTCGAAGATGGTATCATCCCCGGATTCTTCGGTTACGAGGCCGGGCAGTCGTGCGTCGGCGACCATTTCGCCTGGTTCGTGGAGAACTGTGTTCCGGCAGCGTACGAGGGCGAGGCTCGGAAACGCAAGATCGATATCCACCAACTGCTGGAAGAGAAGACCGCCAGGCTTAAGCCCGGTGAATCCGGCCTGCTAGCCCTGGACTGGTGGAACGGCAACCGGAGCGTCCTCGTGGATGTGGACTTGACCGGCCTGTTGTTGGGCGCCACCCTGGCGACCAATGCTGAGGAGATCTACCGCGCCCTGATCGAGGCCACCGCTTACGGGACGCGCGTCATCGTGGACACCTTCCAGCAGAACGGTGTGCCGATCCGGGAACTCGTCGCCTGCGGCGGCCTGCCGGAGAAGAACAAATTGCTGATGCAGATCTACGCCGACGTGACCGGGCGCGAGATCAAGGTCACCGCCTCGAAGCAGACGCCCGCTCTCGGGTCTGCTATGTTCGGTGCGGTGGCGGCTGGAAAAGCCGCAGGTGGTTATGACTCCATTTACGATGCTGCTCAAACGATGGCTCATCTCAAAGCCGAAACCTTCAAGCCCATCCACGAAAACCAGAAGGTTTACGAAAAACTCTTTGCCGAATACCTGCGGCTGCACGACTATTTCGGCCGCGGCGAGAACAACGTCATGAAGACGCTCAAGAAGATCAAGGCTGAGGTATTGACAGGAAAAGACTAATAGAGGAAGGTATGATGAAGAAGCAATTCAGCCAAATTTTCAGACTCTTGCTATTGAACGCATGCCTGTTGCTGAGCGCCTGTCAACCCAAATCAGTAACCGTTGTGCCTTTGGCCCCTTCTGCACCCACTGAAACCTCGGCAGCAGCCATGGCTGCCCCATCTACCACCCCCGGCTTCCAGGTACAGTGGACCTATCCAACCGGAGGAGCTATCTGGGGTGCACCGGCCATCAGCGATGGTGTGGTTTACTTTGGCAGCGACGACCACAACCTGTACGCAGTCGAGGCGCAAACCGGCCTCCTCAAGTGGAAATTCGCCACGCAGGGACTCGTGCGCTCGCGTCCTGCCATCCTTGCTGGTTTGGCCTACTTCACCAGTGATGACGGCTACCTGTATGCGCTGAACGCCCAAAGCGGAAACCAGGCTTGGCGCGTGGACATTGGCAACGTTTCGGAAAGCGAAAAACGCGAAAATCCCGGTGCAAATCCCGACCCAACCAGGTTCGATTACTTGCAGTCTTCGCCGATAGTAGTGGATGGCTGGGTTTATGTCGGCAGCGCAGATGGGAAGGTGTATGCCCTGGCCGCAGACACGGGCAAAATCAACTGGATGTTCGAGACAGGCCAGAAGGTGCGCGCCACTCCAACCGTGGATGGAGGCATCCTGTACATCGGCAGTTGGGATGGGACGGTCTATGCCCTGGACGCGCTGACCGGCCAGGCGCGCTGGCAAACCCCGCTCGGCGGTCAGATCCAGACGACCGCCTTGGTGACTAACGGCTTAGTCTTCACTGCCAGCCGAAAAGCCAGTGTGGTGGCGCTGGAGTCGCCGACGGGTGAAAAGAAATGGGAATATGATTATGGCCCTAATAATTGGGTGGAGTCATCTCCAGTCTTGGTGGGTGACATTATCTACATTGGCAGTTCTGGAAACCAATATGTTCTAGGGTTGGACAGCCAGACTGGCGAACTGCTCACCGCGTATATGGATCAAGTCTTTTTCTGGAGCACGCCGGCGATCAAGGACAACCTGTTGTACATCGGCGCCGCAGCCTTTACACAAGACCCGGCGGTCGGCGGCCTGTTCAGCCTCGAAATTCCCAGCGACGGGAATCCCCTCCCTATAGAATTGAAGTGGCATTTGTCTGTCGCGGAGACATTAATGCCGGATGGCGCCTGGGCAGGCGTTGCTTCTTCGCCCATCGTGTTTGACGACGTCATCTATTTCGGCGGGCTGGACGGGAAATTATATGCGATCGAACTGGAACCTTGAATCTGCATATATACAACACATTCAATTCCGCGGAAATCGCTTTGATAAAGGATTGCCTTATGTTAGAGGCTCTTCGTAAAGAAATATGGCGGCTTCACCTGGAATTACCTGGGAACGGTCTGGTGACCTGGACCAGCGGCAACGTCAGCGGTCGGGATCCCGAGACCGGTTTCGTTGTCATCAAACCGAGTGGCATTCGCTACGAAGATCTGACCCCCGAGTCGATGTGCGTGGTGGATTTGGATGGGAAATTGATTGAAGGGAAGAACAAGCCTTCCTCAGATACCTTTGCCCACCTATACGTTTACCGCCACCGCCCGGATGTGAATGGAATTGTCCACACCCATTCGACCTTCGCCACCGCCTGGGCAGCGGTCGGCAGGTCCATCCCTCCCGTGTTGACAGCCATCTGCGACGAGTTCGGCGGATCGATCCCAGTTGGGGCGTATGCTATAATCGGCGGGGATGAGATCGGGCAGGAGATCGTCCGCTCTATCGGCTCCAGTCCTGCCATCCTGATGAAAAATCATGGTGTGTTCACCATCGGCAAGACCCCCGAGGCAGCCGTCAAGACGGCCGTGATGGTCGAGGACGTGGCTCGCACGGTCTTCTATGCCCTGCAACTCGGCCAGCCGGACGAGATCCCGGCCGAGGAAGTTGCTCGCGCCAACCGCCGGTATCTCGAGGAATATGGACAGTCATAACAAAAGAGAACTGTATGCTATGGGATGATGTTTTCTTTGACCTATATTCAAACTCAATAAGGAGAAAAAGATATGCCTATTAGATTTGGAGTTCCCGAACTGTTGATTATCCTGGTGATCATCGTCCTTCTATTCGGCGTTGGACGGATCGGCAAAATTGCCGGTGAACTCGGTAAAGGCATCCGTTCATTCAAGGATGGTTTGAACAGCAACGAAAAAGACAAAGATGATAAAAAGGATGATGTGCAAGAAAAGTCTAATGAAACTACAGAAGAGAAAAATTAGCAACGAATACCAATAATACAGAAAGGTGCTCTTTACCTGACCTGGGAGGGAACTTTGTTATGAGTAAACAGAGAAGCACATCGACTAAAATCCCGCTTCCTTTCGTCTGCCTTTATCTTAATTTGCAGAGTACATAGAAGGTTACCCCATGGAGATTCTTGGTATCGGTCCTCTAGAGTTACTTTTCATCATCCTGCTCGCATTAATTATTCTAGGCCCAAAAGATCTACAAAAAACTGGAAAGAGCATTGGGCAGGGACTGACCAAATTGGTCAAATCGGATACTTGGAAAACTGTCCGGCAGGCCTCTGACAAAGTTAAATCGCTCCCCAACGAACTAATGCGCCAGGCCGGGATGGAAGATATAAAACAGTCATTGGATTCGGAAATCGTTCAACCGGTAAAAAACACCCGGAAATCGCTTGATTCCTGGGCAAGTGAATCGTGGGTTGTTGGATCAAGTGACCCTGAAAAAGGTCCACCTGAAGGTTCTTCAGGCGATCCAAATAAAATTGTGCCTCCCCCTCCCAACGAAGAACGATCAAAGTGAGGCACATGCGCAAAATCTTCCGCTGGCTCTGGCGAATCATCACCTTTCCCTTCCTTATCTTGGGGAAACTGGCCGGATTCCCCCTCAAAGTATTCAAGCGTGCTTACAGATTCCTGACCGAAGAACCCGAAGATCAGTCTCTGACAGAGGCTTTCAGCGCCACCATAAAACAACCTTCTGCTCTTCTCGAGCATGTGGATGCCCTTCGCAGGCATCTGACCCGTATGCTCATTGCTCTGGTGATTGGTGTTGCCATATGCGCTTCCTTTACCACCAAAATCATTGCTGTCTTATCCAGGCCGATCGGAGGGATAAACACCCTGCAAGCCATTGATGTCACCGAATCGGTCGGCGTTTTCATGCGCGTGGCATTGGTTGCCGGCTTTGCCCTGGCTTTACCTTACATTGCTTTTGAGCTCTGGCTGTTCGCCGCGCCTGGCTTGCATGCGCGCGCCCGCCAGATGGGTCTTCTGGGCATCCCGCTCACATTGATTTTCTTTATCGGCGGAGTGCTGTTCGCATATTATCTTCTGCTTCCGACCGCCTTGCCCTTTTTGCTTTCCTTTATGGGCATACATACCATCCCTCGTGTATCCTCTTACGTTGATTTCGTAACAGGATTGCTCTTCTGGATCGGGATTGCATTCGAGTTTCCACTCGTAATTTATGTGTTGTCATTAATGGGTTTAGTCAAGCCGAAAATGCTGGCAAAGTATTGGCGGTACGCCATCGTGATCATCGCCATCATTGCCGCGGCAGTTACCCCAACCGTGGATCCTGTCAATATGTCATTGGTGATGGCTCCGATGATTCTGCTTTACTTCCTCAGCATTGGCCTGAGCCAGTTGGCTGTTTTGGGACAAAGAAGAAAACCGGTCGAGTCTGTGAAATGACTCCGAAGTGAGCGAGTTCGTCGGCCCTTTATGCTTATTGATCGTGCATTGAACTTCGCCAGACGATCAATTCAGGTTGGATGATATGCCGGTCAGGACGTTCCAATGAGCAAAACCCCCGGAACGCTTATCCTTTTGGTCATTACTTGGACGATTTTCCTGGTTACCGGGATAAGTTTAATTTGGCAGGCAATCATGGATAAATCCTCGCCGACCAAATCTAAAGCCCGCAGGATCGTGAACGAGATCAAGTTCCGCTTGAAGTTTGCCACTGGTGTGGTGTTAATGATCCTGTTCCTTTCCGGGGTGTTCTGGCTGCTGGTGAAATGGTGAAATATACTGATTAGTAACCGTGATTATCGCCATTATTGCCGCGGCGTTCTACTTCGGCCAGGCTGGAGCCGTGGCAGTGGTTGGTCTCGTCCAGCCAGTGATCGCTGGCTGCGTGTTCGTCGCAATAGGTACGGTGTACGGTCAAGTCAGACATTTTGCGAGGTCTCCTCGGGCGGAACCGGCTGCTGCCGGTCCCGCCCACTAAGTGCCTATCCGAATAATCCTGCGGCACGGAAGGCGATCAGCGCACAGGCGAAATGCAGAAAGGCAATGTAATTCTGGGCCTTCTTTTCCCAGCGGATTAGAATGCGTCGAAAACGGTTCATCCAACTATGAGTTCGCTCAACTACCCAACGCCGTGCACGCCTTCCCGCCTCCGCTTTGAGATCTTTGGCTTCTTCTCCACGTGAGCGAATGTGGGCGGTGAAACCAAATTCTTGCAAGGTGTCTCGCACTTCCTGATAATCATAACCTTTATCCAGACACATGCCTTGTGGTTGCTCTTCGGTCGATTGTGGACGATCTACTACGATGCTCTCTAGCGTTTCTCTCACCAATTTCATGTCATGGCGGTTAGCGCCTTCCACCGCTAAACCTATGGGCACGCCATGTCCTTCGGTCAACAGGCTGCGTTTCGCCCCTTTTTTCCCCGGTCAGTGGGGTTACTTCCCGTATCCTCACTCTGCCCAGGGGCGCTTTGGTCATGGCTCCATCCATACTCAGCCAGGCCCAATCGATCCCTTTCAAATCATCGAAGCATTCTACGCCTGCCTGCCAAAGTTTCAAAAAGACACCCGCTTCTACCCAGGCCTGATAACGATCATGGGCTGTTGAGCCAGGCACCAGATCGGTTTGATCTAATGCTTTCCATTGACACCCCGTTCGCATCACGTAAAAAATGGCATCGGCGCAATCCCGATCTGGTACGCGTGGACGCCCTCCTCCGTAACGATGGGTGTTGATGTGAACTGGAATCAGCGGCTGCAAGACATTCCACAGCTTATCCGAAACACGAAATCCCGTGGTGGTTTTGTTGTTCGGAGTTCTGGCGCGATTGCGCTTTGTGCTTGTGGTTTTAGGTTGTGTTGTCATGCTCCAAGTATACCAGTTATTCGGATAGGCTCTAAATGTAAGCGCTGGCGAACACCCGCTGGCGAATCAATTGTTCGAGATTTTTATGGAATGATGCAACACGAAAAGGCAGACCAAGGGGCAATCATTGCGACAAGTGGATTTTCTAAAGCAGCTATTGAATGGGCAAAAGGTAAGCGTATCTCGTTGTACAATGACAATGACTTCCTAAAACTATGGAAAAAAGTAAAGGAACAACAACATCAAGGGGCACAACCGGGCTGACACCGGCAAGTGGACAGAGACTTCACTGTTCAGGCGCCGCATGGCAGAGCGCCCGGCGAACGTGTGGTTCTTTATATCCAATTTCTTCAGGAAGTAGAGTCTGGGATACAATATACGGTATTGATTGATACGGTATTGATTGTCGTTTAGAGGTATGGGTGTGATCCAAGGGATTATTTTTGACATCCGGAAATACTCGATCCACGACGGGCCCGGTATCCGCACGGCGGTCTTTTTCAAAGGCTGCCCGCTCCACTGCGACTGGTGCCACAACCCGGAGAGTCGGGCCTTTCAGCCGGAGCTGATCTTCCGGTCGAACCGCTGCATCCTGTGCGAGAGCTGCCTGGAAGCCTGTCCCAGCGGAGCGATCACTCGCCAGGGAGACCTGATCCTTACCGATCGGGAAAAGTGCAGGACCTCCGGCGAATGCGTCCTGACTTGCGATGCAGAGGCCAGGCAGCTGGTTGGGCGCAGCATGAGCGTGGACCAGGTGATGGAAGCGATCGAAGCGGACCGGGCTTTTTATGACCAATCCGGTGGGGGGGTGACCTTCTCGGGCGGGGAACCACTAGCCCAGCCGGCTTTCTTGTTCAGCCTCCTGGTTGAGTGCAAGGCCCGGGGCCTGCACACCACGCTGGACACCAGCGGATATACCAGTTGGACGGTCATGGACAAGATCCGCGGTTATGTGGACCTGTTCCTGTACGATCTGAAATTGATGGATAATGCCCGTCACCGCCGATATACCGGGGTGTCGAACCAGAAGATCCTGGCGAACCTGACCAGGCTCTCGGAATTGGGTCATCGGATCACGATCCGCATCCCGATCATCCCAGGGGTCAACGACGACGAAGCCAACCTGCGGCAGACGGGAGCGTTCCTGGCTTCTCTGCCAGTCCGGCCGCCGGTGGAGCTTTTGGCGTATCATCAATCCGGATTGGCGAAGTATGACAGCCTTGGATTAGAATATCGATTACCCGAAGTTCTTCCTCCCGAACCCAGGAGGATGGAAGGGATCGCCGAGATACTGCAGGAATCCGGTCTTCAGGCGACAGTGTAGTAAGGAGTGAATTTATGTCCATGACCGAACGTGTGCGTAAGCTGCGCCAGGCGAGCCTGGAGGCTGAAGAGACCCTATCGAGCGAGCGTGCGGAATTGCTGACCACCTTCTACCGGCAGGAGCCCGGCCCTGTCTCGGCTCCGGTGCGGCGCGCCCTGGCTTTCCGGTATCTACTGGAGCACAAGGCGATCTCGATCGGGGAGGGGGAACTGATCGTGGGTGAAAAAGGCCCGGCCCCGAAGAACGCCCCGACGTATCCGGAACTGTGCTGCCACTCCCTGGAGGATCTGGACCTGCTGAACTCACGGGACAAGATCCCTTTCAAGGTCA
>JAPLGV010000168.1 GCA_026389975.1 Chloroflexota bacterium | reverse complement strand
TCCCCGGCTGGAAAGCCTTCGGCCTGTTGCTGGGCATCCAGGTCATCTTCGACCTGCTGGTGTTGAGCGAAAGCCCGATTGTCCTTTATCCGCTGGCGATCATCAGCGCTCTGGGTGTTTGGCTCCTGTTGACCATCGTATACAGCATGGTCTGGGTGATGATTATGGGTCAGGATAACATGTTTACGAAATTGCGGCAGTTGTGGCTGCCATTGCTGGCTGGCTTGACGATTGCCTTGATCCAAACCGCGGCCATTGACGCACTGCGGTTCTGGCTCACCGGAACGTGGGGAGCTTTTCCTCTCGGCAAGTAGCGGATTGGAGGTCTGAATGGATGCGCTTTTTGGAATTATGACTGCTTTTGGACTGTCGGCCAGTGCAGGGCTGAATGCCTATATTCCGCTCCTGGTGGTCGGCGTCACCGCCCATTATACGGATTGGATCAACCTGAGCCCGCCCTATGACTTACTGGCGAATCCATGGGTGCTCATTGTGGTTGGCGTCCTGCTCATCATCGAAATGCTGGCTGATAAAATCCCGGCCGTCAACCATGTCAACGACATTATCCAGACGGGTATCCGCCCGGCAGCCGGGGCGATCATCTTTGCCGCCAGTGCCCATGCCATTACCAATGTCCATCCGGTAATTGCCATCATTTGCGGCTTGCTGGTGTCCGGGAGCGTCCACGTTGTCAAGTCAGCGGCAGTACGTCCGGTAGTTACTGCCACGACCGGCGGAGCAGCCAACGTGCCGGTCAGCATTGCCGAGGATGTGATTGCAACAGGGCTGTCCATTCTTTCGATTGTCATCCCGGTTCTGGTGGCCGTGTTCCTGGTCATATTCGTGGTGTTGATTATCTGGTGGTTCTGGTGGCGCGCTAACCGGAAACGCCAGGCCGTTTCATAACTAGTTTCCGGAGGAAAATATGGCTTATCCAACCCCTTATAATGTCCCACCTGTGCCGGCTCCGCAAGAACCCCGAATGGTTCAGGAGTTAAGTATGCCCATCTACCAGGCGCGCGGCTGGTTGAAGTTCCTGGGAGTCCTGTCCATCATTAGCGGCGTCGGGCTAGCACTCTCTATTGTGGGTATTCTCTTCGCCTGGCTGCCCATCTGGATGGGCGTGCTCATGTTCCAGGCCGGCTCTTCGATCGACTCTGCCGGCCAGTTTGGCGATAAATTCGCCTTCCTGCGTTCTATGGGCAGTCTGAAGACCTATTTCATGCTCCAGGGCGTTCTTACCTTGATTGGGATCATCCTGGCGGTGACAATGCTGTGCATCATGTTCGTACTGCCATTGCTCGGATTAACCTTGATTCCGTGGCAGCAAATCATAAATAATATCCCCACTACTTATTAACCCAACTGGAAGAAAGTATCGTTTGTAATTTGTATTGTAACTTCTCAAAAAAGTGGGGTATGGGGGTTCGCAAACGGTCTTCGCCCGCTTGCGAACCCCCATCTTCCCCCCAATTATTTAGAAGATACTTTGTATTCGACAAAATCCATATGAAATCGAAGAGGAGATAAAGAGATGAACCAACCTTATGCACAATTTCCACCCGCCACCCGGACAAGCACCATGGCAATCATCAGCCTGATTGCCGGCATCCTCGGATTTGTACAAATCCTGCCGGGCATCGGTCCAGTCGCGGCGGTTATCGCCGGCCACATCGCCAAGAGTGAGATCAAAAAGAGCAGAGGCATGGTCACTGGCAACGGCATGGCGACCACCGGTTTGATCCTGGGCTACGTGATGATCGCCCTGGGCCTATGCCTTACTTGTATCTTCGTTCTGGCATTCGCAGGGCTCATCACCCTTCCATTTGCATTTCCAGGCATTACCCCGTCCTCCAATTACTAATCCATGACCGAGGCAATAGGTACACCACTTCCGCCACCCGCGGCCGCCCCAAAAAAGACCAACCCCTGGATCATCGCCATCGTGGTAATTGTGGTGGTCTGTTGTGGCTGCTTTGGAGTGATCGGGCTGCTCTTCGGTTTTTGGGACCCCATCCAGCAAGCGCTGGGCCTATCCGCCCTTCTGCCGGTACTGACGGCTTTGCTTTAAATTTCCGAACCCCGGTTTCTTCATGAGAGATCGGGGTTCTTGTTATCCGCGAAGAGTTTCTGCAATTCCTCCAGCGCCGCCCGGGCCTGTTGACGTGTTTTTCTCTCGTTCTGACGCTCTGCGTCGTCACCAGGAAAAGCGGGTCGCCCCACATTACGGTGATGGTCGGTTTCATGACAAGCATTTTACCCCCGCCGCTGGAATTGTGAGATAAATCTTCTCTCCCATCCGTGGAGCGTCGGGAAGATAAAAATCCAGGCCATTTTCCAGCGTGACTTTGAATCCGTCCTGCCGGAAGATAACGTCCACCACTACCCCGCTCACCCTCCCATCCGCGGCTTGCCGGACCCCGCGCCGGCTGACCAGCAAATAGACCTTTTCCCCCGCTGAATGCGCGTGTCCGCCCCGTCCCGTAGGAGATTCGGGATGATATGCTGGAGCAGGACCCTTGCCGAAGTGGCAAAATATATTGAACCGGGACTACCTCGCATTCCAACTCAAACACTCCAGCAGACGTCTTAACTTGGAACGGTCTTGTGTTTGACATGACAATTCCAGCAACCACATTGCCTGCATCCAAGAACTGCGCTGCCCAAACCGACCCCGGATCGCTCCAGACCTGCTCTGGCGTCCCACTGCGAACAATACCGCCGTCGTGGAGCAGGAGCACGCGGTCAGCCAGGGTAAAAGCTTCCTCCTGGTCGTGTGTTACGTAAATCGCCGGGACGCCGCTCTCGTGCAGGATACGGCGCAGTTCGTCCATCAACTGCTCCCGCAGGCTGCGGTCCAGGGCGCCCAGCGGCTCGTCGAACATCAGCAGGCGCGGGTTGGGAGCCAGGGCACGCGCCAGCGCCACGCGCTGTTGTTCGCCTCCTGAGAGGTCTGTAACACGGCGATCCCCAAAGCCCGTCAAATTAACCATTTCCAGAATACTGGCTACGCGCAGATTAGTCCCAGCACCGGCCAGGTTTTGCATCTTCAAGCCAAAAGCTACGTTCTCGGCCACGTTCAGATGCGGGAAGATGGCGTAATCCTGAAAGACCAGCCCGAAGCTACGCCGGTGGACCGGGACGGGGACCAAGTCCTCCCCATCCCAGCGAACCTGGCCCTGCTCGGGGGTTTCCAACCCGGCAATAATTCGCAGCAGGGTGGACTTGCCACTGCCCGAAGGTCCGAGCAGGCAAACGGTCTCGCCCGCCGCGACGGTGAAGGAGATGCCGCGCAGGAGCGGCTGGCCTTCGTAAGATTTGTGGATGTCAATCAGTTCGAGCATGGCACTCCGAAGGAAAAACTAAAGGCAAAAAACAAAATGGTTTTGCTTTTCGTTTTTTGTTTTTTAGAATTCACCCGCACCAGGTAAACGCAGGCGTTCGATAAGCAAAATCCCGATTCCGCAAACCACCATCAACACCGTTGCCATCGCCATCGCCTGGCCGTAGTTCATCCCGCCGGGCTTGGATAGGAACCGGGCAATCGCG
>JAPLGV010000231.1:1176-11321 GCA_026389975.1 Chloroflexota bacterium | reverse complement strand
CGCCAGGGCGATCCCGGCTCGTCGCGCTTCTTCCTGTCCCTCGAAGACGACCTGATGCGCATGTTTGGCGGCGATCCGGTCAAGGGCGTGATGGAGCGCTTCAAGATTGACGACGATTACCCCATGCAGCACCGTATGGTTACCAACATGATCGAGCAGTCGCAGCACAGGGTGGAAGGCGCCAACTTCGATGTCCGCAAGCACCTGCTCGAATACGATGATGTGCTCAATGCCCAGCGCCAGCGCATCTACGACCAGCGCAACCGGGTCTTTGAGAAGGAAGACCTGGTCGAGGATGTGAACGAACTTCTGGCACAGGAAGTCCAGCGCCGGGCCAAGGAAGTGACCGCCAGCGAGGAATCCTGGCGCTTCCTGGCCTGGTTGGACCAGATCCAGCCGCCCTTCAACACCCCCAACGGCTTCTTCCCGTCCTATACTTACAAACTCCTGCTGGACGAACTCAACGCTTCGTCTGCGGACCTGCCAACTGCTCTGCGCGATTTGGCCGCGCGCGCCCTCCAGGCTGACCAGGTCCACTTCCTCAACACCGTCCTGGAACAGATTGACCATACGGGTGAGAACCTGCAACCCCAGATCGATGACCGGACCGATTCACTGGATACTGCCCTGGATGGTCTTGCCGACAACCTCGAAAACGAGACCCGCCGCCCGAACGTCATCCTGGATGAACTCTCCGGGCTGGTGCGCGTCCCCTTCCGGCTGGATTCGACCCAGTTGACGCAACTGGCAAGCGACCCGAAAGACCTGTCTGAGGAATTGCGTGCCCAGGTGGAGGCCTATGTCACCTCCACAAATATCACCCGTCTCGCCAATACCATCGAATTCCGCCTGGGCGAATCGCTCGGGCTGAACGAATATCGAGGAGCGCGTCCGGCAAGTGCTGATCGGGCGCGAAGAGAAACTGCTCGGGGCAGACGGGCAAATCGTCCGCGAACTCGAATCCGCCCTCGAACGCCTGCCGGAGCGCGATGACCAGGCCAGGTACCGCCTGCTCGTGTTGATTGCACAGGGCACAAGCACCTCCTTCGACTCGAAAACCCATCGCCAGGTGCGCCAGATCTTCACCCGCCTGCACTATGTCCATCTGGCAGGAGAACTGCTGGCAAATAGTTCTACCGCCTCCTTGGAGGAGGATGTACTGGAGCACCTGCAACAGGCACAAGAGGCCCAGCGGCATGTCTGGGGCCAAAGCGAATTGACCCGCCTGGGCGAAAACGCTCCGGCACTTCCGGCGCAGGAGGTTGGCCGCCGCGCGCAGAGTCAGATTTACCGCCAGGTACTACTGGGTGCGATCACCGAACTGTGGGTGGATTACTTGACGCGGGTGGAGGCGCTGCGAGTTTCCATCGGGTTGGAGGCCTATGCCCAGAGCGATCCGCTGGTAAAATATAAAAGTCAGGCCTCGGAAATGTTCCAGACCCTGCTGGCCGACATCCGCGCGGGCGTCATCGGGCGAATTTTCCTGTATCAACCCCGCGGCGCAGCAGCCCAGGTCGAAACGGTTGCAGATTCAAGGTCCGAACCCGCAGCGGCGACCGTTATGGCGCAAAGTACCGACAAAAGGCGGAAACGGCACCGGCATTAGGGAAGGTATCCTGGCTGGGGCACAGGCCAGTTTCCTGCCGGAGGCCGAACGTGATAAACTGATGGAGCAACTTCGTAAAGAGTTGAGCATCTGAAGGAGATCAATATGCCACAAGATTTCTTCAAGTCCCGGGATGTGCTGAGTGTTGGAAACAAAAAGTACACCATTTACCGGCTCGACGCGCTGGAAAAAGCCGGGTTGACGAAACTCAATCGCCTGCCTTTCTCCATCCGCATCATGCTCGAGGCGGCGCTTCGTCAATGCAATGACCGCGAGATCACGCAGGAAGATGTCAGGAACATTGCGGCCTGGACCCCCCTCACCCCTAACCCCTCTCCCGAAATCGGGAGAGGGGAAGAGGTGAGGGCGCGCCCCGGTATTCCCTTCCTACCGGCCCGCGTGGTGATGCAGGACTTCACCGGCGTCCCGGCTGTGGTGGACCTGGCAGCCATGCGCGCGGCGGTCGCCCGTCTGGGCGGCGACCCGAAGAAAATCAACCCGCTCGTGCCCGTAGACCTGGTCATTGACCACTCGGTTCAGGTGGACTTCTTCGCCACCGCTGACGCTTTGCAGCGCAATGCCGAGATGGAGTTCCAACGCAACGGCGAACGCTACGAGTTCCTCAAGTGGGGTCAGAAGGCCTTCAGCAATTTCCGCGTTGTCCCGCCTGCCACCGGCATCATCCATCAAGTTAATCTGGAATACCTGGCTCAAGTCGTGCTGACCAAGAAAGAGACATCTGAGACCTTGGAGGTCTTGTTCCCTGATACACTCATCGGTACCGATTCGCACACCACGATGATCAACGGTCTAGGTGTGGTCGGTTGGGGCGTGGGCGGCATCGAGGCCGAAGCCGTGATGCTCGGCCAGCCGATGGACATGCTTCTGCCAGATGTGGTCGGCTTCAAACTCTATGGCAAACTCAAAGACGGCATCACTGCCACCGACCTGGTGCTCACCATCACGCAGATGCTGCGAAAGAAAGGCGTGGTGGACAAAATCGTCGAGTTCTTTGGCCCCGGCTTGGACAGCATGTCCCTGCCAGACCGCGCCACAATTGCCAACATGGCCCCCGAATATGGTGCGACGATGGGCTTCTTCCCGGTGGATATTGAGACACTGCGTTACATGAAGCTGACCGGCCGCCCGGCGGAGGTTATCGAACGGACAGAAACTTACTGCCGCGCGCAGGGATTGTTCCGCGAAGCGAACACCCCGGATCCGGAATATACCGACATGCTCGAATTGGACCTGGGTTCTGTGGTGCCATGTTTGGCCGGACCCAAACGCCCGCAGGACCGTGTCGCTCTCACTGACATGAAATCCGTGTTCCAGAAGGCGCTGACCGCGCCGGTCAAGGAGCGCGGCTATGAACTCAAACCCGAAGCGGTGAACCGCAAAGGGAGAGTCGGCATCAACGGTGGTTTCTACGAAATCGGGCATGGCGCGGTAGTCATCGCGGCCATTACCTCCTGCACCAATACCAGCAACCCGTCCGTGATGGTCGCGGCGGGACTGGTCGCCAAAAAGGCTGTCGAGAAGGGCCTGGCCGTCAAGCCACATGTCAAGACCAGCCTGGCGCCCGGCTCACGCGTTGTCACTGATTATCTCAAGCAGGCCAACCTGCTGGAACCTCTGTCTAAACTGGGCTTCAACGTGGTCGGCTACGGCTGCACCACCTGCATTGGCAACAGCGGGCCGCTGCCCGGGGAGGTTGCCAAAGCCGTTACCGGGTCCGATCTCGTGGCGGCGGCGGTCATCTCGGGTAACCGTAACTTCGAAGGGCGCGTCCATCCGCTGGTGAAGGCGAACTACCTGGCATCGCCGCCATTGGTTGTTGCCTACGCCCTCGCCGGTACTGTGGACATCGACCTGTCCAGCGAACCGATTGGCATGGGCAAGGACGGACCGGTCTATCTCAAGGATGTCTGGCCGACGACGCAGGAAGTGGCCGATGTTGTGCTGTCGAGCGTAAGCACCGGCATGTTCTCCGACAAGTATGCCAGCGTGTTCGAAGGTTCGGACATGTGGAAAGATATCAAGGTGACCAAAGGCGATTTGTACCAGTGGGACGAGGCCTCCACCTATATTCAGCATCCCCCGTTCTTTCAGTCGCTGACGCTGGATGTGCCGCATATCGCCAATATCCAGGGGGCGCGGGTGCTGGTCTTGCTCGGCGACTCGATTACTACCGACCACATTTCCCCCGCCGGCAACATTGCCACCGACAGTCCGGCTGGCAAGTTCTTGCAGGAGCGCGGCGTGCAGGTGCGGGACTTCAACTCGTACGGTTCACGCCGTGGTAATGACCGGGTCATGGCACGCGGCACGTTTGCCAATATTCGCCTGAAGAACCTGATGGTCGCTCCCAAAGAAGGTAACTGGACCAAGTGCCAGCCCTCCGGCGAGGAGATGAGCATCTTCGAGGCGGCGATGAAATACAAGGCTGAAGGCATCCCGGCAATCGTGCTGGCAGGCAAGGAATATGGCACCGGCTCCAGCCGCGACTGGGCTGCCAAAGGCCCCATGCTGCAAGGGGTGAAGGCCGTGATTGCCGAGTCGTTCGAGCGCATCCATCGCTCCAACCTGGTAGGGATGGGCGTGCTCCCGCTGCGCTTTGTGGACGGGCAAACCGCTGAGACGCTTGGTTTGAAAGGCAATGAGGTCTTTTACATCGAGGGCTTGAACGACAAAATGACACCGAGGAGCATCGTCACCGTGAAAGCCAGGAAGACCGACGGCAAAGAAATTGGTTTCAGGGCGCAAGCCTTGCTAAATACTGATGTGGAAGTCAATTATTATCGCAACGGTGGGATTTTGCACACAGTTTTACGCAATCTGGTCAAATAACCGACGAGATTGTAAGCACAAGAGCCGAGGAGAATTCCCCGGCTCTTTTTGGATCCAGCGGTGTTGATTTATTAGCCAGTTGTTAGTGTCCAGATAGGTGAGAATCTGGTTTTACTGGTATTCTATTGCGTACGAATTATTGGAGAGATAAAGCAATGCTTTCAGAAATCCTATACAGAGTCGGCCGTATTATGATCCAGAGTTATGCCAAGCTCATGCTCAAAATGGATGTTCACTGGCGCACCTCGCTGCCAGCCGGACCGGTGCTGTTTGCCGCCAACCACCCAAGCACGACCGACCCGATTCTGCTCCACCTGATCTCTAAAAAACCGATGAGTGTGATGATTAATTCAAAGGTCTTTTCGATCCCGTTCCTTGGTGCTTACATGCGAAAAATGGACCAGATTTGCGTGAGCCCGGGACAGGGAGAAAAGGTGCTGGAGCAGGCACGCCAAACCCTTAAGGCAGGCCGATCCGTGACGATTTTTCCGGAGGGACTGATCAGCCCGGCAGGCGGTCGTTTCAACCCCCCACGCAGCGGGGCAGCGCGTCTGGCACTCAGCAGCGGGGTCCCGGTGATCCCGATTGGGATTTACCTGTCCGACAAGGGCTGCCGCCGCATCCCGGCAACGTTCGAAGGAGAGCCGGATATCGTGACCTGGTATCTGCGCGGACCTTATGCGATTACCATCGGAAAGCCGATGCACTTCCACGGGGATGTAAACGACAAAGATTTCGTCAGAAAGGTATCCGAGAACATCATGCAGAGTATCCGTGCATTAGCTCTGGACAGTCAGCGAAGGGTTAGTCAATCCTCGTTGTAAAAATCTTACGAATCATTCTTACATTCGTGACTCTACTGCAAAAACCATCTAAACACAAAGGTCACGAAGGGGCACGAAGGAAAAGCCTTCATCACTTACCCTTTGTGTACGTCATGTCCTTCGTGTTAAGGACCTTTTTGCAGTGAACTCATTCGTGGTATTCGTGATTAAACCTGTCCGGCGGCGAATGCTTAGATAACGTTAGTTATGGATAATAAAAAGAGTCCTGTCGTTGCGAAGAGGGCGTTCTATGCCCGACGAAGCAATCTCCCTGCTGATTAGGGGATTGCTTCGCCGCGAAGAACGCGGGTCGCAATGACACAAAATCTTTATCCATAATCGAGGTTAGATAGATAAGGAGGAGAAACTTGTTCCAGGAATTTCTATATATGACGAGTTGGGCTTTGGTACGCATATTCGCCCTGGTGATGTTACGCTTTGACATTCGCCGGCACAGCAATCTGCCTTCTGGCCCGATGATTTTTGTTGCCAACCATCCCAGCGCCACGGACGGATTTCTAATTCACATGATCTCGCGGAAACAGCTGAATGTTCTCATTACCGCAAAAGCCTTCAGTGTACCGGTTTTCGGCTGGTTCTTGCACAAGGTTCAGGAAATCCCCGTACCGCTCAAGCAGGGCAGCGCCGCCTTGGAACATGCCCGCCAGCATTTAGACAAGGGACGGTCGGTTGCCATTTTTATTGAAGGACATATCAGCCCCCTGGAAGGAGGATTCCTCCCGCCGCGCAGTGGTGCAGCGCGGCTGGCACTCAGCACCGGCGCCCTGGTGGTACCGGTGGGGATATTCTTGCACCGGGATCGTTGTCATAATATCCGCTCGCGCATTACCGGAGGAGTAGAATCCGAGGCACGCTGGTACTTGCGCGGACCCTATGCCATCACGGTTGGACAGCCAACGCGCTTTGAGGGTGATGCGGAAGACAGTGAACATGTTCGCCGCATTTCAGAAACCATCATGGAGAGAATTCGTCACCTGGCCCACGAAAGCGAAGGGCGAATTCACGGTCGAAATCTATCGTCATCCCCGATATAACTGACATGATTTAAAAACGAGACCGGCACGAAATTTGCCGGTCTCGTTGTGTTTTCCATGCGATCTACCCGACTTTTCCAAAGAACTCGTCCTGCAACCGTTTGGCATCTTTGTCGTCCTTGATCGTCCGGATGGCCTTTGCCAGAGCGCGGGACCGGTCGGCGAACCAGGCTTCGCCTTTTTGAGCCGTGGCAGGGCGGCCGTCACCGCAGTAATGGGTCGGATGGTCCGCATACCACCAGATGCCGGCATCGGTGCCCTGGTCGCGCAGCGGTTTGAGCCGCCCCAGCGGCATGCCTTCACCGTCGGAGGGCAGGCTCCCGAGCCTGACCAGCTCGGGCCGGATAGCAAGGATACTACTTGTCTCGCGCTCCCCGGCATGGCCATCGATGACCGTTTCCCACTGGGCCGCGGTCGTGGGTTCCTCGGCCTGGTAAGCTGGCTGTGGGATATAGACGACATAGTCGCGGCGGCTGGCAAGCTGGATCTGGGCAAAGTAGTGGATCAAGTGGTCGTTGCCGCCGTGGGCATTGACGATGACGATCTTCTTCAACCCGTTGCGGGCAATCTCGCGGCAGGTATTTTCCAGCAGGCGGATAATCAACTCCGGTTCAATGCCGAACGTGCCGGAGGTGTGCCGCGCTTCGAGAATCTGGGTAAAGAAGAAGTCCGGGAAAATCACCGCCGGTTCGAGGTCCGCGGCGCGGCGGCAGAGTTCACGGCCGATGAACATATCGGTGCCGAGCGGCAGGTGATGTCCATGACGTTCAATGCACGAGAGCGGCAGCAGGCAAACATTTTCCGCCTGTTTGACGGCCTCAGGAAACTGGTCTCCGGTCAAATCTTCCCAACGCATAGTTTTCTCCTTTTTTTTGCGAATCCCACCCAACATCCCCTATTTACTTCCTCACCACGGCGATTCCGCAAGAGCGAAAAATGGTAACTTCTCAATAAAGTGGGGTATGGGGGTTCGCAAGCGGGATTCGCCCGCTTGCGAACCCCCATACCCCACTTTATTGAGAAGTTACCATTTTTCGCTCTTTGAGGAATCGCCGTGGTGAGGAAGTAAATAGGGGATGTTGGGTGGGATTAGCCCGCCCAACACCATCATATCTTTCCCACTATCACAGAATTTCCCAAAGACTCAACCTTTCTCGAAAATGGAAATGCTTTCGATGTGATAGGTCTGGGGGAACAGGTCGAATGGGGTGACCTGGACCAGCCGGTAGCACCCGGCGATGAGACGGGCCGCGTCGCGTGCCAGCGTGGACGGGTCACACGACACATAAGCGATCCTCGCCGGACCGCGCGCCAGGAGCGCGTCCAAGCTGCGTTTCTCCAGGCCAGCGCGCGGCGGGTCCACGATGGCAATGTCGGGTTTCACATCCAGCGCAGGCAGCACATCTTCCGCCGGAGCCTCGTAGAGCTCAACGTTGTCGAATTCGTCCAGGTTGACCGCGAAATCCTCGCACGCCGATGGGGACGACTCGATCCCGATCAGCCGCCCGAGGCGCGGGGCGAAGAAGGCACTGAACAATCCGACGCCGCAGTAGACATCCAGCAGAGTAGTCGCTGGAGAGACCCGCAAATGGGCCAGCAAGTGTGCCGCCATTTTTCCGGCCATTTCGGTATTGACCTGGAAAAACGAGGCCGCAGAGACGTGGAACAGCCGGTCATTGACTATCATGGTCAGGTGATCATCTCCTGCCATTACAACCACATCGTTATCGGTCAGGTGCACCACCGACAGATTGGCTTCAAGTTCCAGTTCAGGTGTCTCGGGGGATTCGGATTCCAGCACCAACATGGTCTCATCATCCACACCCAGGCGCAGGGAGACGCGCTCCAGCCCAAGGCCGGGATCAAATTCAAGCGAGGGCCAGAGGATATTCAGCGGCAGTTCGGGCAGGTGACATTCGCTGATGGGGATAACGCTCCGGCACTGCGCGTCAATGTAACCCACTTTCCCGTCGGGCGTTAAATGGAACTGGACGTGGTTGCGATAATTCCATTCGGTTGAAGATGGAACAATCTGCTTCACCAGCGGATTCTCGATCTTGCCGATGCGCCTCAACTGGTCACGCAGGATTTCGGTTTTGGCGGATAACTGGGCTTGATAGGGCAAATGCTGGTAATGACATCCCCCGCAAACGCCAAAATGCTTGCACTTCGGCGCAATCCGCTCAGGCGAGGGTTCCAATACCTCGACCAGTGCGGCGCGCACGTGACCGCGCTTCTCATTCACGCTGTGGATGCGGACCGTTTCACCGGGCAAAGCAAAGGGAACAAAAACGGCGCGCCCATCGGAAAGTCGTCCGAGGGCATCGCCGCCGTAAGTCAGCTTTTCCAGTTTAACGGTCAGCAGATCTGAGGTCATGGAGGCCGCGGGGACGAGACATCCACTCTAAAGATGCCTCGTCCCCACAAGTTTATTTTACAAACAATGCGATGAGTTGGTTCTGGAAAATTGCCAGCACAATCAGGATGGCGAAGAACGTCCCAGCCAGGAGGCCGATACGTTTCAGGTCGCGCTTGATGATGCTGTAATCCGGGTTGAACTCGATGGCTTTCGCCGTTAAGGAAGAGACCTGGCGGGGAGCTCGACGTTTGTTTTTCTTGCTCATAGAATCTCCTAAGGATTTTGAAGTTTCGCAAACACAACAATGCGTTTGTTATCAATCATATACGGGTAACAACTGATGAGCGTGACGGTCGGGTCGCTGGTGGGGTTCATCACTTCCACCTGACTTGGCTCGAGGATGCGCGTTTCGGTCACGAGGTAAATATACTGCTGCTGCATTGTATACAGGATGACCTGGTCGCCGGGCTGGAGTTTATCCAGGTCGCGGAAGACCTCACCGAAAACATCGTCATGCCCAGCCAGCACCACATTGCCATTCTCGCCGGGGTTGGCCGAACCGATGTGCTGACCAACGCCTTTTTTCAACTGCTCCCAGCCGTCGCCCTGGACAATTGGCCAATTTAGGATGCTAATAGCTGGAATGTCAATCTGGATGGCTTGCTGCGGTCCCGGAGTGGGCACCGGCAGGTTCGCCAGCGATTGCACCAGCGGGCGCAGGTGTTCCGGGATTTCGGCCTCGTTAAACTGCGCCCCGCCGGCCGCTGATGGCGGTGTATGCCCGCTGGGCAGGACGACCGCCGTGATGAGCGGGGTGGCAGTGGGCGTGTCCTGGCGCAGGGCGGCGACGACTTCCTGATTTAAGGTGCGCAGCAAACCGAACCCGTTGAAGAGGATGCCAGCCAGCCCGAGAACCGCCAGGACTTCCACGCCCAGCAGGAGACGGTCGAACCAGCGCCTCCTCGACGGACGCGGTTCGGTGCTTCCGGGACCCGCCTCCTGCCCCTCGACCGGAGGCTGGGTATGCCATTCGTCGAAGGCCGCCGGTGGTAAATCCGGTGCGAGGCGGATGGCGCGTCCCGTGCGGCGGAAACGCTCCAGCCGTCTCTGGCGGGAGTCGTGGCGCTTGTCCAATAGCAGACGGCGCAGTTCCTGTTCCGAAAGGTCTTCCGGTCGCTTCGGATTCGTCACGGGCGTGATTATACCGCACCTGCCGCGCCGTTTTTTGGTGGAAAAATTGGCCGCGCCAGCCCGTCGAATTGCGTTTATAATGGGTTTATCTATTCACCTGTGGTTAATAAAGACTGTCACAGGCTTTTTTCAAAAAAGGAGGTTCCTATGGCTTTTAGTCATACCAACAAACGTGGCGTCACTTATTTTTTGCATGCCAACAAAAGGACAACCAAAACCGGTAAAATCCAGACACTCTACTTCTTCTCGAAGGAGAAGAA
>JAPLGV010000231.1:0-1137 GCA_026389975.1 Chloroflexota bacterium | reverse complement strand
GAAGAAGGCCGGTGTGCTGGAGGCTGTCCCCGCCGGTTACAAAGTGAGCGAGACGGTCAATGGCCTGCCGGTGCTGAAGAAAGCCTGATGCAGGAATAAAAACATCGGCTCCCCATCAGGGGAGCCGATGTTTTAAGGGGCGATGGTCGCCGGGTTAAAACATGGCTGGTAATCCGCACCAACTATAAGGACATAATTTATATCCACTTGCTTCGGGGCGGAGACGAAAGCTTCCGGCGGCAGGCCGAGCACGTTCAACAGCGAACCGGCGCGGTTCAAGTCGGGGGTAACAGACAGGTCATAGAGCAGGGAATTGGCATAGTCTTGCCGGTCGGCAATGGCGAGACGAGTGTTATAACCAACGTAGTTCAGGCGCTCGGCGGCCAGGGAGTCCCAGCCGGGGTTGAACGTCCCGTTGCGGACTTCGACGGTCAGCGTTTCCACGTCGGTGATGCGGGGCGCGGGCGAGAGGGCTTGCTGAAGCATGGACTGGATGGCTGGTCCGTTGGGAAGCAATACGCTGGCGCCGCCGGGCGTCATCCAGCCGGTAACGTAGTCCCGCCCGATGTAGTAACTGCGGATATCAGCATTGTTCAGATAAAGGGCCAGCGGGGCGAGTTGCAGGAGGTCTGGCAGAGTCAGGTCAGTGATGATCGAGGAACTGAAGTCGTTGTAGAGTTCGGGGATTTTGCTGATGGAGTCGGTTTGCAGGGCGCGCGTGTAAAGGGCGCGCAGCACTTCCTGCGAGCGTCGGCCGCGGTCGAAATCACTGGACCTCTTGCGCGAACGGGCGTACCAAAGCGCAAGGTCGCCGTCCATGTGGACGACACCCGGGCCGACGGTGTAGAGCGCCCAGTTGTTTTCGTTGTTCGGGTCATAGCTGGGGTCAATCAGGTGCCAGTCGGTGTACGAGCAAAAAACCGGCACGTCAATCCCGTCCAACGTATCCACGATGCGGCTGAAGCCATCGAAGTCCACAATCGCCAGATGGTCAATTCTGAGTCCCAGGTTGTACAGGAGGGTGTCTTTGAGCAGGGCAAAGCCTCCGCCAGAGTAGGGGTATTGGGGCATTTCGCCGTATTCGTAGGCCGTGTTGACGCGGTCCATGCCGACGGTGGGAATGTAGACATACAGGTC